>JAYUKQ010000001.1:0-6278 GCA_043764315.1 bacterium
GAATATATTGCCATAATTTGCAAAACTATAGAAACTCCCAAACCAATATTGATAACTTTATTACTGAATAATCCTTTTTTGAAAGCTGAAAAGTGAAGAGAGCGAAAATTGAGTAAATTCCAAAATTGAGAAAAATATAGTACCAAAAAAGCACCAGTTGAAGCAAATGTCGGATAATATACGTGCAAAAACCAATAAGTAACAAGTGTGATAATGGTCATTACAACGGCGTTGAGAATTACAAAAAGGGTGATTTTGGGATTCAAAATAGAGGTATTGTAATGTTTGGTTCCTAGTTCATGACCTTCACCTTTTTCAAAAGCAATTCCAATTCCAATAATCGTTTCAGTAATCAAATTGAGCCACAATAGTTGAGTCGAACTAAATGGCAAATCACTCACAATCAAAGTAGCTCCAAGTAAAGTTGTCATTCCAGCTAAAGTCCTACACAACGACAAGTTACAAGCTTTTTGGATATTACCAAACATTACACGACCCTGCTTAATAGCTTTTACAATGGTTGCAAAATTATCATCTGCTAGAATAATTTCACTGGATTCTCTAGCTATATCTGTTCCATCTTTACCCATTGCAATACCGACATTAGCTTGTTTGAGAGCTGGACCATCGTTAACACCATCACCAGTCATGGCAACTATCTTTCCTTGAGCTTGAAGAAGCTTGAGAATTTGCAATTTTCGCTCTGGAGTACATCTAGCAAAGACATTACAAGTTTCAGTAATCTTGGATAGTTCTGATTCAGTTTTATCCAAAAGATCTTGCTCCGAATAAACTTCTGTAACATCTTGATCTATAATTCCAGCTGTTTTAGCTATGGTAAGAGCTGTTGCTTTGTGGTCACCAGTCATCATAATCACTCTAATACCAGCGTTTTGACAATCTTGAATTGCTTGTGGAACTTCAAGGCGGATTGGATCAAATAAAGCAACCAAACCAACAAAATTAAGATTATTAAAATCTTCAACTTGAACTTCTAACTTATCAAATTTTTTGTAGGCTAAAGCTAGAATACGAACACCACCTTGGCTCATTTGTTCAATCTTGGACTCCCAGTATAACCTTTGTGATGTAGTCAATATCTCTACAGTATTAGAAATAAAAAATTCTGAAACGCAATTAGCTAAAACTTGTTCAGCAGCTCCAACCACAAAAAATTCTTTGGAAGAATCGTTTAATCCAACAACAGTTCCCCGCATTTTGAGATTAGAATTGAATGGAAAATCGTCAATTATAGAATATTTGGTAGACAAGGAAACTTTGGTTAAGTCAGCTTTTTTGGCTAATACAAAAAGACCAGCTTCAGTCGGATCACCAATTACTTTTACTTCTCCATTATCCAAATGTTCTACGGTAGCTTTGTTACACATTGTAGCTATCTCAAGAATTTTAGTACGAACTGGATTATCAAATATTTCATTTTGTTGAACAATATATCCACTATTAAGATATCTAAAATTACCATCAAAACTCCAACCCTCACCTGATACTTTCAAAGTCTCACTGTTAGTCACAACTTCATTAACAGTCATTGTATTTTGGGTCAAAGTTCCAGTTTTGTCCGTTGCAATAATATTAATAGATCCAATTGTTTCAGTTGAATCAAGTTTGCGAACGATTGCATTTTTGACAGCCATTTGATTCGCTCCAATAGCTAGAACAAGAGTAAGAATAGCAGGTAAACCTTCAGGAATACCAGAAACCAATGAACCAATTGCAAACAAAATATTGTCTTCCAACTTACCACCAAGCCAAGCTGCGACGGCAAAATTAACAACTGCAAAGGCTAAAGCAATAACAGCAATCTGTTGACCAAGAATACCAATTTTTTTGGTAAAGTCACTTGGGTTAGACTCACTCAAAATTGCTTTGGCAATATTACCAACAATTGTACAATCACCAGTATTAACAATTATAGCCTTAGCGCTTCCACCAGCTACAAAAGTTCCAGACCAAGCCATATTCTTACGATCTCCAAGATCGGCTTTGGAGTCTAACAGTTGAAGATTTTTGGGAATTGTGTAAGATTCACCGGTTAAAGATGATTCAGCGGTTGAAAAATTTTTGACTTCATATAAGCGACAATCTGCTGGAATTTTGTCCCCTTCTTCAAGGATTAATATATCGCCGATGACTAATTCTTTAGAATCAATTTGTAATATATTATTATCACGAAAAACCTTAGCAGTTGGCACAATAAGCGACTTGAGTGAATTCATTGAAGCTTCACCTTTAAGCTCTTGCCAAAAACCAATTGCAGCATTAACCAAGACAACAGCCAAAATAACACTTGCATCCATAATCTTACCAAGTGCAAAAGATAAAGCTATAACTACTAGTAAAATAATCACCAGAGGATTGTTGAACTGATTCAAAAAACGTACGAACCAAGGCGTGGTTTTTTTCTTTGTTAATTGATTAAGTCCGAATTGATTTTGTTTTTGATATACTTGAGTTTGAGACAAACCTTGTAGATTAGAATCTGTTTCAATTAAAACTTCTGGAATTGAAAGACTGTGATAATGAAGATTATTTTGAGTAGACATTACCACCAAATGTCGTTGAAAGAGTAAAATTAGTCAAGACTTTAAGAAATCAATCAAAAATTAATATCGTATAGAATTAACCAAACAAAATTACTTATCCGAGTTGAAAGAAGTTGAACTTATGATTTTAGATTTTCCCAGTACATTCTTGAATTGTACGATAGATTAATCTAGTTGTTTAAGAGATTTGATTTTTCTATAGCGTCAATTGTAGTTTTATAGGGCAAATAAAAATATTTTTTGGCGGTTTCAAAATAGTAGCTCTGTCATTTGGATGAAAGGTAATAAACAGTTGTTGTAATTGATTTTAAGTTTGACCAAATGGCTATTTTTGTCCAACATTATAACCATGTCCAATTACTCAGCCAAAAATATTCGTAACATTGCAATTATTGCCCACGTTGATCACGGCAAAACCACATTAGTTGATGGTCTAGTTCGCCAAAACTTAGTTATTCGAAACGTCTCATCCTTAGGGGATTTGATTATGGATTCGATGGATCAAGAACAAGAAAGAGGTATTACTATCAAAGCCAAAAATGCTTCTGTATATCATACTAGCGGTGGAACTGAATACAAAATTAATATCGTAGATACACCTGGTCACGCTGACTTTGGTGGTGAGGTTGAAAGAGCTCTGCAGATGGTTGATGGTGCCTGTCTATTGGTAGATGCTCAAGAAGGACCAATGCCTCAAACTCGCTATGTAATGCGTAAAGCAATTCAACAAGGGCTAAGAATTATTGTTATTATCAATAAGATTGACAAACCTGGTGCTGACTCCCAGCGAACCCTTTCCAAAATTGAAGATTTGTTCTTAGATATGGGTGCAAGCGATCTCCAAATGGATTTTCCAGTTGTCTATGCAATTGGTGTTCAAGGTAAAGCTGGAGCTAGCAAAGATACATTGGGTGACGATCTGAAATATTTATTAGAGCAAGTGGTAGCTGAAGTCCCAGCCCCAGAAGTTGTTGATAGTTATCTCCGAGATCAGTTACTCGCAGAATTTGCCCCAGAATTAATCAACAGTAAAGCTAATCACTAGTTCTAACTAAGAATTAAGAATGCAAAATTATTATCCTGAACCAGTTTCAGGTTTTTTACTTACAAAAATATGCCTACATCTCACCACACAATTCAATCTTACAATCAGAATGCTGAACGTTGGGCGGGTCTCCAAAAAAGTAATCGCAGGCTAGCTCACAATTACATCGAAAAACCTGCAATGTTCCAACTCTTGCCAGAATCGCTAGAAGGTCAAAAAATTCTTTGTGTTGGTAGTGGAAGCGGTGAAGAATGCTTTACTCTCCAGCAAAAAGGTGCAGAAGTAATTGGTCTGGATGCTGCACAAGAATTGGTCAAAATTGCCAAAAGACAATTCTACGGAATTGAATTTATCGTCGGAGATCAAGAAGCTTTGCCGTTTGAAGCGGAATCATTTGACATTGTTTTTAGTAGTTTGACTATTCATTATAGTGACGACTGGAGCAAGGTTTTGGCAGAGTGTTACAGGGTTTTGAAACCTGGTGGAATCTTAGTTTTTAGCACTCATCATCCGATCAAATGGGGAGCAGAAATTATCCGCAATAACAATAACGAAGAAATTAAAATGGGCTACGCCAAAGAACCAATTAAGCGAGAAGGTGAAAATGGCAAATGCACAATTAGCGGAGATTATCTAACACCTAGAACGATTGAAACCAAGTTACTTGGAACTATAGAGATTAGTTTTTTTCATCAGTCAATATCGGATATTATCAAGACAATCCAAACTTCAAGTTTTGACACGTTTGAGTTTGGTGAACCTTTGCCTATTATTGAAGCCAAAAAAGATGCACCAGATATATGGAACATTCACTCTCGAATTCCACTATTTATGGTTTTCAAATTAACCAAATAACTTTTGACAGAAGAATCTTGTTAATCAAATATTCCAACTAATTATGACAATTGAACATATCACCGAGCTACAAGCAGCCGCTACTAAAAACATTCAAGATATACTAAGACACTGTCTCAAATTCGACCCAAAAGATAACAATAGTGCCTTAATCATATTCGATACCAACAACGGATTGACGGATATAATTACACAAGCTTACAGAAATAATCTACCCCAAGCTAAATTCATAGATTTTGCTACTTTGAACAAAGAATCAGCTCTTGCCGAGTTCCAAACCATGAGTCCAAATGACTTAGTAGTTCTCATCCAGACAGCCAATTTTAGACTAGATGATTTTAGAATCAGACTACATTTGTTCGACAAAAAATTAAAGGTTATTGAACATATGCACTTGTACCGAAATGGCGAAGAAGTCTGGGATGTGTACGTTAACTCACTAGAATATGATACTAATTGGTATCCAGTAATTGCCCCAAAATTGGCTTCCACTTTGACCCAAACTCAAACTCTCCAAATCAAATCCAAAAATGCTAAACTTGAAGTTAAAAATGGCTTAGAAGTACCAAAACTTAATATTGGTGACTATACTGGGATGAACAATATTGGCGGAACATTTCCAATTGGTGAGGTTTTTACTGAATCTAAGAACTTTGAAGATATGAATGGATCGGTTTGGATTTATGCCTTTGCAGATAAAAAATTCAATATTAGTATGCACGAACCGTTTAGAATCGACATTGCAAATGGAATTGTAATTGGCTATGGAGACAATACTCCGCAAATGTTCATTGAAGTTCTAAACACTGTTCGAGAGTCAGAACAATCCTTAATAAGAGAAATTGGTTTTGGTCTCAATAGAGCTATTACTAAAGACAAATACCTTGGTGATATAACTGCTTTTGAAAGAATACTTGGTTTGCATATGTCTATGGGCGAAAAGCACAGCGTCTACAAAAAAGAAGGTATCATATCCAAAAAATCTCGCTTCCACGTCGATCTATTTTTAGCAGTTGACCAAGTTTTATGTGACGACAAAGTTATTTTTGAGAATGGCAAATATAAGTTGTAAGTCTCTAATTATAACCAATTAGTACAAAAGATACATTTATAGCTTCTGCAGTATTGGTTCATGTCAAGTTTTGACTAGACTACATATATAGTGTATTAGATAAAGATGCCAGAAAATATAACACACTTAGAACAACATATTCAGCCTGATATGTGTTAGTTTCAATGGATAGAATTTCTCAAAGAATTACCCAGTGAACAAGTCGAAGAATTAGTCGAAGAATGGATAACAACTAATCAAAATTCAATTCCTAATGACTTGAAACTAAGAATAGAACTAGAAACAGTTTTTCAAATATTATGGGATAATATCAATAACAAATCTGTAGGCAGATTATTTTCACAAAACGGCTTCAAAGGAATTAATATTTATAACCAACCTATTTTTGGATCGTGGGAAGAGATGATTGCTAACAGAAGTCTTGTTGAGTCTGGTAATGTAAGATTACTTTTGTCACCAGAATCGGCAATGGGTATGGCACAAGGATATGATAATCCCAAAATTAATGCTTCAAAGTTTGAGTCAAAATATGGTGAAACTATTGAGCAAAATCCAAATGGACGAATAATTCACCCCGAATTCCCAGTACAACTACCAACAAAAGTCAAACAAGGTACTTTTTATGTCCCAAATGGCTGGAGTGTTCAATGGATGTGGAGCAGGTTATATGAAAGATGTCAAAAATTCGATGTAGATCCAAAAGAATTAATTTGCTATTCCAACTTCGGATTCCCTTCACATT
>JAYUKQ010000002.1:0-23131 GCA_043764315.1 bacterium
GAACTAGAATCATTGGGAACGGGAATAAAAGTTGCACTAACTTGGTTTAGACTAGAAGAAGAGTTTGAATTACTTTGAGAGGAACTTGAAGACACATCATCCAAACAAACATATTGAGGTGGATTAATTTGCAATGTTGCCAAAGTTTTGCAATTAGCAAATGAAGAGGCAGGATCAGCAGAGGAACTTGATACACTAAAAACACTGGAAGAAGAAATGACTGAACTACTTGAAACCATACTTGGACTAGAAGAATAACTAAGTGTAAGGTTACTGGAAGAAGTTACATTTGGAGTTGAACTAGAACTAACTTGGGTTGGAGATGAACTGGAGCTGGAGGAAGGATTTTGAATTGAACTGGAAGATGAACTGGAAGCTGTTATCAAACTTGAACTGGAAGATGAACTAGTTACAACTGGAGTTGGAGCTGCTGAAGAATTGGAACTTGAAGCAACAGCAGTTTGGTTTTGTAGATTCAATGTAGTTTGGGCAGAATTGTTAGTTGGAGTTGCATCTATTGCACTATTTCCAGAAAAAGCTGTTACATTAGCATTTATAACTTTTGGAGTTGGGGCTGAATAAGTTGCATCAGCAATTAGATTGAAAGGAATATTCAAACCATTAGCACTTGTTGCAGTACTCCATTCCAAGGCTGTTAAGTTTCTTTTACATGTTTGTACACCACTAACTGTACTACAAACGAACCCGTTGTTAGCAATATAATTATAACTAAATCCTTGAGGGACTGTAACTGTTAACTTATTAGTTACTGGTGCTGTGTTAGAATTCAATTTTAGATTAATTGGTAGACTTACACTTTGTCCAAGAGATATGTCATTACTAGGAATACTTCCAAAACTTATTCCATAATTTTCATTTGCTACAGCTGAAGGGTTAACAGTAACAGAAACTGTTTTGTTGGTGTGATTACTTGGATTGTTATCTACATTTGAACCATCTGGATTGACCAATGAAAAATTAACAATTTTTGGATTAGTACCAGAAGTTGGGTTTTTGGCTTGAAGGTAGACCTTATGAGATGAGCCGTACTTAAAATCAGTTTGAAGTAATCCTCTAGTACAGGTTTGGACGTTACCAGCTGTGGAACACTGCATTGAACTACGATTCAAAGGATCATATTCTATACCTTGAGGTATTGTGACTACCAATCTTTTGTCACTTGTTGTATTTGGTCCTGAATAGGAATATGGAACATCTATTTCGATATAACCTCCAGGTGCTATATTTCCTACACTTTTTAGTTGTGGTTCAATCATGTAATCTGCATTGGCAGGTAAAGTTGGATCTATTGCAACAATTGTCGTGAATATATTGTTCAAAGGGTAACTATCAACCTCGCCAGCTGCATTATTTTTTGGGATTATCTGAAATGTTATATCTCTACCAAAATTCACTTGACTTCCTTCTAGTACTCTTGGAACTGATACATCCAAAGATTGACTATAATTATTAGTCCACTGTGACGCTAGAATATTCTTAGTGCACACTTTGTTATTACCTACCATAGTACAATTGAATCCATCATACAGATCATTTTCATATTTTATACCTTGAGGTATAGTCATTTTGATTGCAGCGTCTATAGCTGATTGATTTCCACTGTAAGATAATGTGTAGTTAGTACTAAAATTGCTACCCAAAGGTATTGATCCTGTGGCTGGAGTTCTAGTTGCAGTTATACCATAATCTTGAGTAACTTCTCCAAATCCCCACGTAGAAATAAAACCTTCTGTATTACCGCCACCAACATTGGCTTGGAGTGAGTTCTTGGTTATCAACGAACCTGCCATTACACCATTTGTGGGAGTACTACCGACTTTACCAAGGCTACCTGCTACAATTCTTTTGTTTCCTCTCATTGCTATAGCTTCCACTTGACTTTCGCCAACTTTTTTGAAGGCTGTAGATCTAATTCGAGTTTTCATGTCTGGTAGAATTTCAATATAAAAACCATCACCACCACCACTTGCTTCATAGCTTGGCACGACTTGTCCATTCATGGTTTGAGTTTGAGTTGCTCGGTCTGGAAAATAGGCTGCACTTCGGCCTGAAAATCCTATTATACCTTTGTTGTCAACAGCTATATCTTTGGGATAAAGTGTGTTTGCACCTGTACTTGGAAGTCTCGCCACCCAAACTTGTTGTTTCAGAATATCTCCACTTGTAGGTTCATATTTCATCATAAAAGTAACATGTTGACTACTCATGTTAGAAGTATTATTGAAGTTGTCACCTCCTACATACTTACCTACAGTGCTTAAGTTTGTGTTTAAGTTTTTTGGATCTTGTCTAAAAATACTATTTCCACCAGCAGATTCAGCTATCATATATAGCTTATTATCATCTCCAAGTGTAATTCTTTTCGGCATTGCATCAGCACAATTATTAGTCTTGTAAAGTGGATCATTGGTTCCAGATGCTTGGAATTGAGTCCAATCGTAATTTTTCCAAGTTTGTGTACCAGTGTAGCTGTAAGCTTTCATCCAAGCAGCCCTCCATTGTGAACAAGCTCCGCCATCTTTTTGGGTTTCACCAATAACTACAACAGTGTTATTTTCGTCTATAACAGCTATGTCATTAATTATTTTGGCTGCAATACCGAAGGTCGTATTTGCTGGTCCTGTAAGATTATTTCCCGCTGGACTCCAAAGAGTTATTCTTTTACCATACAACGAACCAATTGTTCCGTTTCTTCCAATATCAACACGACTTCCTTCTGTGTAATTGTCTGGATGAGCTGCCGAATCGACTGGTAAAATTTTTGACCAAATAACACTGTAATTAGTTGTGTCCAAGTATACCAAACCAAAATCTCCAATAATTGCTATTCTAGGGTTAGTTTTGTCAACTGAAATGTCTCTAATCTCATTAGGAAATCTGATTACCGAATTAAGAGTTTTACCATCATTGGCAAAGTGAAGTAATATGCCACTACCACCACCAAGTAAATTAATTGGAGTTTTACCATAATTTTGGTTAGTATCAAGATTAGATCCACCGAACCAGACTGAATCGTCGTTACCAATTGCTGTAGCATTCATTTTGTCATTACCACTTGAACCAATATACGAAGTCATATTAGTATCTAGGTTGGTTGATTGAGCTGCTTGAGCTGTCAAAGGTTTATTAAAAACACTATTTGCAAAACCAAGTTGTAAGAGACTAACTAAGACTATTAATACTGTTAAAAATGGTATAGATTTTTTGAGAGACATATTTGTATTATTCGTTTTTGAAATTTATATTTTTGAGTTTGGTAACACGTCTAAAAAACTTTTATAGTTTAAGTTTTTGGTCATAAAAAGTTCTTAACATAAGTTATTATACACCACTTAACTCCTTAAGTCAAAAAACAAATAATCCAAAAAAAATAACCCTTTGAAAGGGTATTTGTGGGAGAATATTAATTCTCTTTAATATGGTCTAGTTATACTAACCAATTAGGCTTAATAGCTTTGTTTTAGATGTTGATGTGTCAATTGTGATAATCAAACCTTAGAATTATTAAAGTTTAAGGTTCACTCGTATATTTCTAATTTATTTGATGGATTGCCGCACAAGAGTTTTGTTTAATATAGCTTCGGTCACTTTAATATTCAGTTTGTTTTTTTTGTTAAAAGAAACTAGCGCATCTTTTGACTGATATTCTTTTGATATTATCGTCAGGTGGTTACGTACAAACATATGTATATTATTTGGGTTTTAAATGACCTGCTACTTAAGTGATTCTATTTTAGATATGTTATCCATATTTACAGACTAAATTGAGCTATATGCCGCAATTAGATTGTTCAAAAATTATGATTACAGAGACTAAATTAGAACTTTGAGTTGCATTAACTTTATTAAGTATAAATTACAAAATTTATGCAAGATTATGATTACACAGGACTTGACACAATAAATGTATTCCAATAAAATTGGATAACTTTGGGCTTGTTTTTGGACAAGTCTTTTTTGTTGTAATTAATGACGTTTTGTCATTTTGGATAGAATAATCTTTCTTTAATCTCAAAAAAATATTTTATTTTTATACCAATTTTTAGGATTTTACCAAAAATATACAAAAACAATTAATAGTGAAACTTTATGAGTTTAGCTTTGACAGTGGCTGTTATATGTGTAACTTTACAAATTACAGTTCATTTGAATCATTTACAACTTTATGCAATCCAACCAATATAATCTTAATAATATATCCGATCTTCACGTTCATCTTGGGTCTGCTTCGACAGGTCACTTATTGTGGGAAATGGCTAATAGTAGAGGAATTGCCTTACCAGAAAAAAATTATTGGAAGTTCATAGATTCAGTCAAAATTGATCACAATATTGGTTTTGAGTCATATCATGCTTATTTTGATTTGACACAGTTAATTCAATCTTCACCAGATGCCATTGAAAAAGCTATTCATGAAGCTATTTCTTTGTCTTATCGTAAGGCTAATATTGATTTGATTGAGATTAGATTTAATCCAATGAGGCGAAATGCTAATCAAGTTTATGACATAGATAGAATTCTTTTGTCAGCATATGTTGGAATGACCAGAGCAATGATGGAATATCCTGTTCAAGTTGGTTTAATATTGGAAATGGATAGAAGGTTCGACTTCAAAATGAACAAAATTATTGTTGATAAAGCAATTCAACACAAATCTCAAGGTATAGTTGGAGTTGATGTTAGTGGGCCAAACAATGACTCTTTTAGTTTTGATGATATTTATCCCTTAACCGATAAAGCCAAAAGTTATGGTCTTGGCGTGACGATTCATACTGGTGAAGCTCAACCAGTTACTGAAGTGAAAGAAGTTATAGACAAAATTAGACCCAATCGCATTGGTCATGGTGTTAGGAGTATAGATGATCCTGAAGTAATCAAAAAATTACTCAAGCACAATATTTGCCTTGAAGTGTGCCCAACTTCCAATGTTACTCTGTCTATAGTCAAAGACTGGAATGAAATGAAAAATACAATACGTCAACTTTACGATGCTGGTGTACCTTTAACAATCAATTCTGATGGTCCAGTCTTCTTGCATACTAATGCTCTAAAAGAGTGCGAAAACTTAATTAACAGAGATATTTTGACTGAAGAAGAAATTGCCAATTGCCAATCTAATTCACGCAAATATACTTTTATCAAGTAAAAATTTTAGATAAAAAATGCTTAATTCACTACAAGATTTTACGATAGAAAATAAAATAACTATTCCAACTAATCACCATCTGGTGGTTTTGTGTTATGATATCGCTTCTCAATTCGCCGCTTTCGATTGGAGTTGGCAGCTTGAACTACAACCTAATTCTAGTTTGCAATTAGTTGAATTCAATTCAACTTCAAACTTTGAAAATGTTAAAGTTGAGCAATTGTCTAATTCTAATTTTTTTTGGTTCAAGTTAGTTCAGTCTAATCTTAACTCTAATTTGGATTTGAACATAAAAGGAAATGTTACAACAACCAAAGTTTTTAACTTAATCATACCAACAGTTGATTCTACAGTTAATCTTAATCAAGCAATTACAACTTCTAATTCTGATAATTTAGTTGAGCATTTTAGTAGATCAGTTCAAGAGTTGCCTTCTACAGTTAATCTACAACACAAACTTGTAGCTAATTGGTCTACCATAAATCTTCAAGCTAACCAAAAACTACAAATTCTAAGTTTGAATACTCGAGCCAAACAATCTATGCAGCCAATTCTTGAAATTGCTTCACCGCTAATTAGTTGTGTACATGGCGCAACTTTGAGCCATATGGAAGAGTTCAGTCAAATGTACTTGAGATCAAGAGGTTTGAGCAAGTTTGCAACTCAAAAAATTCTTGTTTCTGCTTTTGTAAGAGTTTTGGTTCATCAGATTCCAGTTTTGTGCTTACAGGAAGAAGTTATAAAAGAACTAAAATTCTTATTTTAAGAGTTTATTTGATATAATTAACCAACAAAAAAATGCCCAAAAATGGCAGTTAGTTTTTTATAGATTGATTAAAATTGATTAACGTAGATTTTGAGTTTGTGAATCACTTTGACTGGAATGTTGAGAAGATTGACTTGAAGTTAGGGATGATTTCTTTTGACTCTCAATTGATAAGCTGGTGATTGAACTTTGTGAAGATAGAATAGAATTACTTTCTAGTGGAGGATATTTGGTTATAATTGCGTCAGTGTTATTAGTTACATTGGTCATGACCCAAGATAAGCTTACCAGTATACACACTACAATTGTTGTAAATGGAATTATTTTTTGGTACAATTTCATTGTTTTACCTTAGCACATAGACCTCATTTAGTCTATTTATTTCGTTAAACTTAACAATAAGCCAAAATTAGTATCAAAAATATGATTTTACAAAAAAAATTGGAATTTGTATTTCTGCAAATGTTTTGGTTTAGCTAGCTGTCAAATTGACTAATTATTAACTTTTCAGGTAAAACTAGAATTATTATGCCAAGTGTTTTGTATCGGGCAAGTCAACTTACCAAAAGTTTTGTTTACGCAGCAGACTGGTCGTTTAATCCAACTCATACTGATTCAGCTTTGATTGCAGTAGAAAGTTTTGTGAATCAAAAGACTAGATTTCCCAAATTGGAAGAATCTTTGAGAGTTAATCCTGGTGCGAGTAGTTTTTTGGATGATCCAGAGTTTGCTAAAGACATGGAAAGTGATTGGGTTTTGTCTGATTTTAAAAACAAATATGATATTGGTTCTTTGGGTTACGAATACGCAGTTTTTATGCAAAAATTGGGTTACAAGCAATTGCAATTCAACTTAGCTAATCACATATCACCCAAGATTCAAAATTACATTAAAATGGGACTCAAAAATCACGATTTGATTCATTTGCTTTTTGGCTTGTAAGAGGAGCAAAATGGTAAACTAGATATTCAAGATTATCACGAGTGGATATTCCTTAGCTGGGCGACAGTCAAAGCTGATCCTTCCGAACAAAAACTAATTAAAACTTTATTATTTCCAACCAGACTTAAAGCTTTGTTAACCTTTCAACTCGATAAACACAAACAAGCAATGACAAATGGTCAAAAATGACCAAATATTCGGAAGATGTTGATAGTATTTGGTTAAAACTTTATTTTGATCAACCAATTAATGACGTTAGAAAGCAACTGGGAATTATAACCTTACAAGAATTAAACTAAACCAAATTTATGCTTTTTGCACACATTATAGCAACTTCGCTTTCGATGATTATAGGTTACTATCTTTTTGTCTTCTCTGGTCGTCCGATTCAAAGTAACAAACTTTTAGTTTATATTTTTAGCTTTTTGTTAATTGTGTCGGCAGTTACATGAATATTGCTTAATACTTATACCTTTTCTCCGTTTCATATTCTGACAGTTGTGACTATAACTACAATTCCACTGGCAATTTACAACTTATTTAAGAATCAATTCTTACAGTTCAAAAGAGGTTTGTTTTATAACTTTTTGGCTTTGAATTTGGCTTTTTTGTGGAGCTTTGGGACCAACTAGATATCTGGGTCGAAGATTGTGGAAACCACTTGAATCAACTTTTGGTTTGAGTCGCGAATTTAGCTCAACAGCTTTTAGTATTTTGTTCATATTATCCATAATTCTAGTAATTTACTTCGTAATTCAAGCCAATCGTAAGTCCAATTTCTTTTTGTAAAAATCTCAATTGACCAAACTTTCACAAAGCATTTTAATTTAAAAGTTAACTCAAAATTCTAACTTTTTAACCAAACTTTTACTCTACAACCTCTATGTCACTCAACCACAACTCCACTAGATTCCAATTAATCAAACAAAATGAGGCTATTATTAGACATATCAACGATACCAAGTCGGTTCATAACTATATAACCAACGAATTTTCACCCAACGTTTCGCTATCTGTGACTAAAGCTGACGAGTGCAACATTGCCGAAACTACACAATACGATAGAATTTATTTTTTTTTGGAAGGTCGGATGATTCTGAATATTGAAGGTCAAGAATTCGTACTGCGGGCTAATGATTCCATCTTTATTGAGGCGGGAATGAGCTACGATATCAAAGGTACTTTTAGGTCTGTAGTTGTCAATCAACCTGCTTTTGGTAATAGATAATTTTTGAATATGATTAATAAAGCCAAATTAACCAAATCAGAAATTGGGCAAATCGTAGATTTTATAAGTTTAACTCCGAATATAATTTATTATTCACCGCAAGAATTATCTAGCTTGGTTGCTTACAAATATTATGTGGATTCCAAAATGGTTGGCTTTTGTCTGATCAAAGCTATTGGCTGGAGTCAAAATTGGTTAGAAATTGCTATTTTGGGAGTTTTGGACGAATATCAAGGTCAAGGAATTGGTTCGCAATTGTTCAAAAAAGCTCTAGTTGATTCTGACGGTAAGCTAGTGTACACGACAACAACTAATCCCAAAGTTCAAAAAATGATGATTGATGAAGGTTTTGAGATTTTTAATAATCCTTGGCGATTGCCGCTAGAAATTACTTGGGATAATTTGGGTTATATTTTGAATGCGCATAGAATAAGAGAGTTTTTACGCAAACACAAAGTTTTTGGTTCGAGAAAATTCGTGTACGGAATCTTAACCAAATAACCTTGACCAAATAATTTTTCGACAAAATTATGAACAACCTTACTAATCATGAATTGCAGTTTTCTTTATCAGACATTGCCTTATCCAAACTTGATTTGGTTCCCACTTGGGTTCAAAAATACCATCCTAAATTAAATAATTCAGATTATGAAGTTTTTGAAGGTGGACAAATTACTTTGATCGTTAGAATTGCTAGGCAGTTAGTGATCAAGATATTCGTACCCAAATTCAATTACATCAACGATTACGACCACGCTAACGAACTGATTCAAAACTACATTGACTTACAAAATTCAGACTTAGATTTGGGTCAATTTGGAATAATCTATTTTGATCAACTTGATCCGATTTTTGGTTGCCCGATTGTAGTTTGTAACTATTATGCTGACACTCAACCGCTGGTTTATACTTTTTATACGTTAGATTCAGCTCAAAGATCGGCGACAATCGCCAAGGTTATTTCCAAACTTAAAGATTTTAACCAGCCAGCCAGTGGTTTTACTTATTCAACTCAAAGAATTCTAGACGAGTTTGATCGACAATTCCAAAAATTTGGTGCAAGTATTCCAACCACAATCAAAGAAACTTTTGTTAATCTCCGATTATCTTTGCAGCCGCGAACAATTACAGAAGGAATACATTTGGTTCATGGAGACATTCATCTGGAGAATATTTTAGTTAATGAAACTGGAGATTTTAGGCTAATTGATTTTGATTTTTGCCATTTTGCTCCACTGTTTGTGGAATTAGAAATAATATTTTTGTTTTGTTTTTTGCCAACTTCCGTTGTTCCAGACAGATTAAAAGACTTTTATAGCGAGTCAATGCCAGAAGTGTTTGACCAATTCGTCAAGGAATATCCAGAACTTTGCGATTCCAATTATCAAGACGAAATCAAATTAATGTTTGCGTCAGAAATAATTCCCAAGATAGCTCATCCTAAGTTTGAAAAAAACTGTTACGAGGCAATTAAGAGATTTTTTTGAAATTAAAAAACCAATTTATTGACATTTTTATATCATATATGATATATATAACCAATATGAATCTTGACCAAGATAAACTAAAAATCGGACAATACATCAAAAATCTCCGTGAAAAACGAGGTTTAACTCAATCAGACTTGGCAATTGAATTGTCTACCTCACAGTCTGCAATCGCTCGTATGGAAGCTGGTGAGCAGAACTTCACAACCGAAATGCTGGAAAAAATATCCAATACACTCAATCATCGTATTCTCAAATTAGCTGATGATTCACTTGATTTTAGAATTGAAGGTGGTTATAATCTTAGTGGCAATATTCGTACCAACAAGAGTAAAAATGGAGCTATGGGTCTTCTCTGTGCTTCACTGCTTAATCGAGGACAAACAACACTACATGGAATTCCCTACATAGAAGAAGTTTCTAGGATACTTGAGGTAATGGAAAGTCTTGGAGTTAATGTTAATAGACAAGGTGATATTTTAACTTTGATTCCACCTAGGAACTTGAACATTGAACAAATTAATTCTAATTCAGCTTCCAAAACTAGATCTATTCTTATGTTTCTTGGAGCTTTGGTGCATCATTTTGATAAGTTTATGTTACCTAATAACCAAGGATGCAAGCTGGGTAAAAGAACTGTTTCAGCTCATCTGTATGCTCTCGAAAAACTAGGTGTAAAAATATTAACCACTGAAGTTGGCTATGAAGTAACTGCCAAAAATCTCACTCCAGCCGAAATTACAATGTATGAACAAGGTGACACAGCTACCGAAAATGCCATCATTGCTTGTGCTGGTCTAAGTGGAATTAGTCGGATTAATTTTGCTAGTACGAATTATATGGTTATGGATGTAATTGGTTTTTTGAGAAAACTAGGAGTTGGTATTGAGCAAAATGGTCACATTCTTACTATAACTGGTAAGTCTAATATTAACCAAGATATTGAATATTACAACAGTGAAGATCCGATTGAATCAATGACTTTCCTATCTTGTGCGGTAACAACAGAATCTCAAGTTATTATTACTCACTGTCCCATTGATTATCTTGGTGTAGAACTAATTAAACTTGAAAAAATGGGTCTAAAATTCGATTTGTCTATTCCTTATTTTTCGGAAAATGGTTTTACACGACTTGTTGATATTACAACTTATCCGTCCAATCTAGTTGCCCTAGAAGACAAAATTGCTGCTCAACCGTTTCCTGGTTTGAATATTGATAATTTACCTTTCTTTGTTCCAATTGCTACACAAACTGCAGGTACAACATTGATTCACGATTGGACATATGAAGATAGGGCAATCTATTTTAATGAACTAAAGAGGCTTAACGCTAATATTACACTTCTTGATCCGCACAGAGTTTTTGTGGAAGGTAAGGTTGAACTTCTTCCAACTGATATGGTTTGTCCGCCAGCACTTAGACCATCGATGATCATTCTAATTGCCATGCTTCGAGCTAACGGCGTGTCTACACTGCACAATGTCTACTCAATCAAGCGTGGTTATCAAGAAATTGCTGAAAGATTGAACACTATCGGTGCCAAAATTGAAATTCTAAATCAAATGTAAATTAAGATGTATAAGATTTGTGTACCGGTAAGTGGGTCTAACTTAAAACAATTTTTGGATAATCTGGTTCATATTCAGTCTCGGCATGATTTTGTGGAGTTACAGTTGGATTCTATTGCGGGTTTGAATGTGACAGATTTGGATATTATCCGCAAAACTATTAAGGTCAAAGCTATTGCAAGTTTTAGAATCCAAGAAGAATTAGTTAATTTTGGAGTCTCACAGCACGATCAATTAGACTATCAATTAGCTATTTTGGCAAAGTGTTTGCAACTTAGTTTTGATTATATTGATATTGATTTTACTATAGTTAAAAATTTTTGTTTACCAATTAAGAATCCCAAAAATAAACCCAAAAAGAAAAGCAATCAAATTTTGGAAGTTGTTGACCCAACCAAATTAAATCTAAATATTAAATCTCCAAATACCAAATTAATATTTTCTTACTACAATCCAAAAAATACTAATAATTACAGGTTTTTACGCAGAATTCAAGATCAAATGAAAGGTTTGGGTTGTGATATTCAAAAAATTATTTGCAAAGTTAACACTAACGAAGATCTAAAGATTCTAACTCGACTTCTAACTAGCAAAACCACCAACGAACAACTTATCGTTCTGGGAATTGGTCAATTAAGTACATTTTTGAGTGTGCAAGGTTTGTTACTTGGAAATTATTTGACCTTTGCAGTACTTGATGAAAACCAATCAAAAATCACTGGACAAACGACTGAACAGACCACTTTGCAAGAAATAAAAAGTGCATTAAAATTGTTGGGATGAAACTACCCAAGAGAGTTAATAATTTTTTAATCTTACATTTTGTGCATGGCTGGCAGATACGTGTGTTGCACGTTTTGTTTTGTGTGTTATTGTATTTTTTGTTCCAAAATCAGTTCTTTAAAGTGGTTAACACTACTATTTTGCAAGAAATTCAAAAAATATCTATACAGTATGATTTTAATTTGAACGTTACTAAAGTGTTACCAGAAGAATTTGAAGTTTTTTTTGGTATGACACTAATGATAGTTTCTGTTTTATTTTTTAATCTTTTTTATACCTTCAAGTCAATACAATTACAACTTGTAACTTATTTGGTCAAGCTAATTGTAATCAATTTTTTTGGTTTGTATGTTTTGGTTCAAACTGGTTATAGTTTTCCATTTTTGAGTTTGAATATGTTTGCTTTTATAGAAGCTCAATTCTCGTTATCAGCCAAATTATCGAGAGTTTTGGCAGAATACAACTTTGTCCGCAAAACCTTTGGCAAATTCGTTGATCGTAACGCCCTAGATGATTTTATGATTGCCAATCAGAGTTTTCTTTCTGAATCCAAAATTATGTCAGTTATGTTCACCGATATTCGTGGTTTTTCTACACTTGCTGAAGGTATGGAAGCTGATGAACTAGTCAAATTACTTAACAGATATTTTGATGAAATGAGTAAGGTTGTGTACAGTCACAACGGTTCAGTGGACAAATTCATTGGTGATAGTGTCATGGCGGTTTGGAATGGTTCAACACCCGAAAAATCTCACGCAGCTCAATCTGTTCTTACAGCTATGAAAATGGTCAAAAAATTAAATCAACTCAAAAAAGAAAATGAGGCTTTTGTTATTTTTAATATGGGAATTGGGATTAACACTGGTGAGATGATATTTGGAGCAATTGGTGGTAATAATAAGTTTGATTACACAGTTTTTGGTGATAATGTAAATCTGGCTTCTCGACTAGAAGGTTTGAACAAAAAATACCAAACTATTATTATATGTTCTCAATCCACAGTTAATGCTTGTCGTAAAACTATATCAGAAACTGTCATTTTTCGTAAACTTGATACGATTATAGTCAAAGGAAAATCTGAAAGTACCAATATTTATCAGCCTCTTAGTTTCAATCAACGTAATCAAAAACTAAAACAAACCTACGAAATTGGCTTAGACTTGTACCAACGAGGTTCTTTTCAAGAAGCTTTACCGTACTTTCACGAACTTGTAATGAAAGGTGATCGACCGTCTCACGTCATTCTTGGCAGACTTCAAAAACTACTTCGTGAACCACCACAATTCTGGAACGGAGTATATACTTGGACGGATAAGTAATCTTTGACACCAGCAATTATAAGTAGACCCAAGATTACTACAAATGCAATATATATAGGAAAATCCAGCTTGACAATAAAGTTATGGATACACATTAGCTAATTACAACAGTATATCTGTTCATTTATTTTTTTATCACTCGCTTGTATGTCACCTTTTGGTCACTTAGAAACACACACACAGTATATTTCAAAACTATAAATTGGTAGTTCAGATGCTATCAGTAACCAGTTTACTTTTTGCTAGCAGTCTCAACACGTTAACTCAAACAAACACTTTGCCTCAACCTTCAGGCAAAACCAGCCAAGTCAATCAACTTAGCTTGGCACAATCTACTTCACTTGATTCAATTCAAAGTTGGTTAAATTCGAGTCAATTCAGCGACCTTCGATCAGTTACAGCAACTTCCAATCTGGATATTGGTGAATACCAACTGTCGATAACATTTGAATTCGACCTCAAGAATCCTACTCAAACCAAAACTAACTATACCAAATCAAGACAAGCTATGATGGATAATTTTACCAAAGCCAAAAATGAACCAGTACTAACTGAGCGCAAGTTCGATAGAAATAAATTAGTAGAATCATTCTCCAAGCCAATTGACTCTTCCAAACCAATGATACCAACAGAAGAAGAATTGCAATATTATGAAATTAATGGAGTTTTACCACCAATTCAAGTTAATGAGCAAGAGCTTAGAGCCAAAGCCAAAGAGTTGAATATTAGTGTAATTCCACATTTGGACAAAACTCTCAAAGGTAAATTCAGCAACGCTAGAATAGAAGATAGGCGAGCAAGTATGACACCCGAAGACAAACAACAAAATGATCAAAGAGTACAAGAAGCTAAGACTCAAAATGATCTATTGCAATATCTCAAAGTAGGAATAAGTGGAGATGGAACTCAGAATGGTTCAGAAAGTAGAAGTAGAGATCCTTGGTATAAAGCCACTTATAACCCCTTTAATGGTCAAGTTTGCTTTAGTTATTCTGCCAAGCTATGGAATGCTTAGAGTGGAATTTCTATAAACTTTGGGACATTTTCTACTCCAAATGATATTCGTAACCAAATATAAAAACTGATTTTATGAAATACAAAAATATTATTGGTTTTATATTAATTCACAAAAGTACACAGTTGATTGTGAGTAACCATAATTCTGGAATAGTGTATATATGAATGTATAAAAAGATTCAAAAATCTAATTGCACCATTTTTTGACCAAAAAAAATAAACCCTTTAATTAAGAGTTTACTATAATTCTTAATTCTAAAATTCGTCTTTCGCTGCAACGATATATCCCAAATTCTGTTTCATTTCTTCTTTGAATTTTTGTACTGAATCTACCATTTGTTCGGTCGCAGGTTGGACAGTTTCTATTACTACTTCAACTACTTCAATAGTTGCTCCACATGCAATTCCTTCACCTATGGCATTAGCAAAAGCCTTTAATTCATCAGCAGACGCTATCTTTATTTCTTTAGGCATTATTATGTCTCATAAAATTGTGCAAAAATTGATTTGCTTTGCAACATTACTACACACACAAATGTCAACGGATTTTACTCTGAAAAAATTCCAAAAAAATAACACCTATTGGGTTTTTTGGACTAAAGGGTGTATTTGATGTAACTATTTTGTTGGATGTGTTAATTTTGCTCTGTATATTGCTTATAATTATCTAGAATTGATTGCCAGCCTTGTTTTTGCATTTCAATTAAATTCTTACTTTCTGGATCAAAAATCTCAATTACTCGAGTTTCACTTTCACTAATTTTTTCAAAAAATATTTCTACACTTCGTGCATTTTTATCATTATCATTATCACTCATTATATACAGAATTCTTTTTTGATGTTCGATTTCTACATATACCCCTTCAAAATTAAAACTAACACTCAAATCTTTGGCTCTCATTGTGTAGCTGAATTTGCCTCCGATTCTAAGGTTATTAATAGCTTGTGGGCATTCCCAATCTTCTGAAGCGTGGTTCCAATTCATTACGTGTTTTGGTTGAGTAAAGTAATCCCAAGCTTTATTTAGATTAGCTTCAACGGTAGTTTTAATTTTAATTCGAGTCATTGTGTTTTGTATAAAGCGTAAATAGAATATAAGTAATGTTTCTTTCTTTGAAAGTTAAGCTTGGACTGGTTAGACTTGACTTGATTCTATTATATTATCTACTCCTTCACTAAATATAATGGTTAATTATTCCCAATTTTGAAAGAAATATCAAAAAACTCAAAAAAACTCAAAAAAACTCAATTAGTCTTTCGGCTGCTAGCTCATTAACAAGAGGCAATTTGGTGTAAATTAATTTTTGAACTATACTTATTAAAATGGGTATAAAAGTGATTAGATTCGTTCGTTACATTCCACCAATCATTCTACTAACTACGATCCATATTGAACCAATCAAAAGAACCAACATTGACAATGATGAAATTGTTCCACCGTAACTTCTTAATTTGGCGGCTTTATAATAGCCTATCATGTAGCCAATTCGACCAATTGACCAGATTATTCCGAGCCAACCTGCGATTAGTGGGTTTATCAATAAAGCAAATATCCAAAGTGAAATCAAAAATAAAGGTAATTGTTCCAAAGTGTTGTAATGAACTCTAAAGATTCTTTCAAAATCGTCATTTCCTTGAGTTTTGGGAGCTTCAATTTTGTATTTTACTCTGGCGACTCCGACCATAATTCCTTGAGCGAAGTAGACTATTAAAGCTATTAAGGTTGAAAGAGCTGGGAAAAGTAGGTTAGTTGGCATATTGTATAGTTATATTTTGGGTTTTTAAAATGGTTTGATTGATTGAAAGATTGTTAGTAACTCCAGTCACTTCCTGCCAATCTCTTAACAAGGGGCAATTTCTATCTGAAAGTTTTTTGAAAGTTTTGTAGATTTGAACTTACTTAATAGTTTTGTTCTTTACATAATCGCTAGAATTGTGAGTTTTGAGACCTAGTCCGTCAACAATTTGGATTCCATATTTGGCACATATTTTACCCTCTGGGACTTCTCCAGCATTTCTGTCGCCACCTTTAGCAAAAATAATTTTGGCATCTTTACCGTAAGTTTTTTTGACTTCATCGTGCAAAAGAACCAAAGAGTCACAAATACCGTTATAAGAATCTGTACTTGTATCAACGCTAAGAAAAACTCTATCAACTGGCTTTATGGCTCTTACAATAGCCATTCTGAATTCCTGATCTTCAAAAGATTTGACTCCACGTTTTACTTCGGCTTGCTGATCATTGTTGACTATTACCCACAGTTCATCACCAAGTTTTTTGGACAGCTCCATACATTCGATGTGTCCTGGATGAATTGGGTTAAAATAACCTGAATTAATTACAATAGTTTTTGACATATAGAATATAGTTTAATAGTCTTAGTCTACAAGAAATTCCAGCATTTGGTCAATTCAAAATTCAATCAACAAGAACTATATGAAGTTAATTTTTACCCTCAGTCAATATTCCTTGGACATATACTTAGATAATCAGAGTTTGGATAATTTGATTAAGACAGTTTCCAATTTTGGTGAGCATCTTAATCTCAGTGACGTTTTTGCAGATGTGTGGTCAAAGCTGGATACAACTATCGATCAAGCCGAGCAAATCGATTTGGTACTAGATTCCAAAGCTGGTTTTACCAACACTAGAGTCATTGCAATCTGGGGAAGAAGTTGGAGTATGTTCACACAAAAACCTTTTTACACATACCAAAATGGCGAGTTAATAACCAAAATTAGTTATTCCGCTGAACCTAAAATCGGGTAGTGGACAGTCAAAGAAAATTAAAATTAAATACGGCTAAAAAGACTCAATCAATAAGATTAACGAATCAACATAAGCTATCTAAAGGCGTATTTGGTAACAAATATTAAAAAACCTGATGAAAGAATGGTAGTTCTTGATTATAATTCAGGTGTGTTAAATAGATTGGATCGATTAACTTCTGCAAATTATGGAATACCAATTAACACTAATCTTTGTAAGAACAAATTTATCAAAAACAATCATACTTCAAGCTACTTCAATATACACTCAAGGTAACGGAAAAAATGGAATACAATAAAAATGTTTCAAATTATGATTGAAATTATTGAAATTATTGCGTATTTTAGATTGTTAATTAGAATTATTTTAAGTTAATTTTGAGATCAAAAAGTATCTTAATAACAATTACACTGTGAGGGATTCTGGGCAAGTTAGTTATAAAACAAGGATTGGTGAATAATCATAGATTGCAACTCTAAATCTGTCATCCTGAAGCTCGTATGAAGAATCTAAAAATTAGAAAAGTGTTACAGTGATTCAAAACTACAACTTGTTCAAAAATCCTTACCCGAACCATTTACTCCAACTAAATAATTGACTTTGGCTAGTTGATTGAGAGTCAAACCATCTTCACTTGTAATTCCCTTGAAATTTTTGATTGTAATTGATTTTAGCATAAAGATTGTAATTTTAGTTTATTTATCCCAAGTTATGTTTCCTTGTTTATCTATATCACCCCATTTATCACCAACTTCCACACTAGCAAATCCTTCTGAGAATTTCCAAGCATTATCAAACTTAGGTTCCACCAACCAACTACCATCTTTTTTAATAAAACCATATTTACCATCAACTCTAACTCCAGCAACCCCTTCTTGGAATTTCCTTGAGCTATATTCACTATCAAATGTTGTTAGTTGACCATTTTTGTCAAGTTGGAATTCAACAGAATGGATTATTACTGTGGCTTTTTCTTTGAATATACCCAATTCAAAGTTATCACGATACTTGGGGAATAGGAGTTTGTTGGATTTTTGTAGGTATAGATTAGCTTTGTTGTTAAGCCAGATTTTGTAACCTTTGCCCATATCTTGGTTATTCTCATCTTTGCCCATATCCTTTGGGCTATCCACCCAATCCACCCATTCAGGTAGAACATAACTTCCATCTTTTTGGAGTAGATTCCAGCGACCGTCTTTTTTGACTTTGTAGAACTATGACTCAACTTTAACCTCATCATATTGATCTTGGTTAATTAGTTTTTTGGATTCGTTAATCAGAGCCAACTTGTTATTCTTTTTGACTTTCATTAAGCCATTATTGTAAGATTCAGCTGCGATAGTCTCGTATCTGTTGAGTTCTTGGTCATATTGGTAATACCAGATTCCACTACCAATTATTGTTAGAATAAGAATGGTAATTAGGATTATTTTGGGTTGTATTTCAGGTTTATGGGTATTTAGGGGGGTTGGCTTTGTTAACTCTTCTTTAATTGGTTGAGTTTCTTTTTTGGTAGATTCTACCGTTGGTTCTTGATCTTGAACATCATATTGGCGAATGATCTCAATTGGTTCCATAACTTTGGATAACTCTTGGAACTCGGCTTGGGTAATTGTTGGTTTGGACATATACTTGATTCTTGTAATTTTGAGAGTTTTGGTCAATTGGACTTGGATTGTAATTTATCTTGACAGCTAGGTTTTTATATTTTATAATGTATTAGTATTCAGGTTTTCCTGCGTCCCCTTATCTTCATCTGAATTTGAGGGGCATATTTTTTGGATAAAAAGATCATTGAATCCAACTTTGATACGATCAAAATCTTTGGAATTAATCGATCCAATTTTGTCATCTAATCTGATTAAGACAAGCTACCATATCAACCTAACGATTAGCAAATGAGACAAACCAACTTCCTTCTTTGATTTTAGTTGAGCAAGGTATGATAAGAATTGTAAAATGAGATAGTTTTTGCAAAATTATTACAGGACGAGTGAATTTGTCGCCTTTACCAATTATTTCTGTACCAATATTCTCACCTAAGCTACACCACCACAATTGCCCTTGCGAGACTAAGGGTGTTTTGTGTTGTTTGGAATCTAACTTTGGTTTGAGTTAAAACCAGTCCAAAAAGTTTTTTAGAAACATACCAGCTGATTTTTTTGCCTTTGGGTGTTTTGGTCAATTGGATTTGGCAGGTTGTTTTTGGAATTGAGTAAAGAATTCTTGGAGTTTTTATATCCTTCATACGAGCTTGTGGATGACAGGTTGGGGTTCAAGATGAAAGTCTGTGTGGTTTGGAATTGCAGTTTTAAAGCTATGTATTTTGTTTTTTATCCATCCAAATTGTAGATATTGGTTCTGATGAGTGCATTTTTTGACTTGTGAGAATTCTGTTGTTATAACATTTTTTGGAAGAATTATACACAGGTAAAAGTCCATTACGTGGAAGAGAGAATAATCAATTCCACGCATTTGAGTTCAAATTCAGCAACAAAAAAAAGCCAAATTTTAACTTGACTTCAGTTGTAATTAACAGAATAACACTTTTTGGGTGATCAATTCTGAGAATTTTCTTAGCTTTTTGGTTGGGTGATTAAGGTTCTTGATATAAAAAAATACCCTTCTTAAAAAAAGGAAGGATTTCTTATTATCTATTGTTTCTTCTTGCTAGCTCTACTCTGTCTAACCACGTTTCCTTGGTGTCGCTTTTTCCTTCACTTGCTCTTTCGGCAATCTCACTTTTCAGCTCTGATGTAGATTTTTTGTTAACACCAGCATCTATTATGTCTTGTTTTATTTTATTATCACCTTCTCTAGCTTGTTCTGCAAAACTATAATTAAGATTACCTTTTTTGTTGTTGTAAATTGTGTAAAACATACGATTTTATTGAAATATATTCGTGCAAAAATTGATTTGCTTGCCAAGCATAGTACACACACACACACAAATGTCAACACAATAATTAATAATTTAAAATCAAGGATTCAAAAGATATATTGGGATTTACAAATTGAGCCTCAAAGCTAGTAGTAAAGCAAAATTACCAATTAATTTTTTGGAATATTATGGTCGAGGAGATAACGCCAGTGAGCTAAACTTCAAGATTATTGATAGTAGCAATTGGCAAGATTGGCTTGTTTGATTAGTCAGAATCTACTAATTTGCTAGTTGTGTATTCGTTTTACCAATCATATTGACACAAACCAAAAACGCTTTTACTCTAAAATAGAATTGTTCAACCGACCAAATCTAAAAAATAATCTAAATATGCAATCTTCATCTTGGAATTTATCCCAATATTACTCTAGTTATGACGATCCAAAAATCAACTTGGACCTACAAGAAGCTCAAAAACAAACCGAACAATATGTCGCTCAATACCGTGGTAGAATAAGCAATCTTGCACCTAGAGGACTGGCTGAAGCGATAGAGACAATCGAGAATTTGTCAGTTTTGATCAATAAGCCTTCTTACTACTTGCACTTAATCTATGAAGCTGGCGGTGACAACTTAGAAGTTATTAGTAAGTTACAATCAGTTGTCGATGAAAAAACCACTTTGATCAACAATCAATTAACTTTTTTTGATGTAGAATTATCTCGTCGACCAGACTTGGCAGATCTAAGTACAGCAGACGAATTATCAAGATATTCGTATTATCTCAAAGTTGTGCAAATGCACGCCAAGTATATTTTGGGTGAAGAAGTGGAGCAGGTTTTGGCGCTTAAGTCTTTGACTGGAATGGACGCTTGGAGTCGTTTTTTTACTGATCAAAAAGCCAAAATTGAAGTGGAACTTAATATCTATGGTGACAAAAAAACTTATGGCGTTCCAGGCTTAATGGATCTGATGAAGAATCCTGATCGAGATATCCGCCGACTTGCTTTTGAAGCTCTGACTAGTTCTTGCCAAGACAATGAAGAAAATGTGCTTGAAGCCTACAACAATATAATAATGGACAAAAAAATCACTGATCAACTTCGTGGTTATAAGGACGCAGAAGAGTCCAAATTATTGTCTAATCAGATTTCACAATCATTCGTTGATTCGCTAGTTGCAACTTGTGTAGACAAAGTCGATTTGAACAAACGCTATTACCGACTTAAAAATAAAATTCTAGGAATTGCTAATCCGCAATGGTACGACATTTACGCTCAATTGCCAGCAGGTGATAAGCCAGAACTTGAATATTCGTGGGAAGATTGTCAAAAAATTATCTTGGATACTTTTAGCTCATTTCATCCACGCTTTGGTCAAATTGCCAAAGAAGCTTTTGATAACAATTGGATTGACGGCGAGATCCGCAAACGCAAATATGGTGGAGCTTTTTGTTCTAGTTTTGCCCCAGGTTATCATCCAGTTGTACTATGTAATTACAAAGGCAAATTCGTTGATATATCCACTGTAGCCCACGAACTCGGTCACTTGATTCATGGAGTTTTGACTGAAGAAAATCAGACTTTATGGAGTTGTAATTACACTATGAGCATGGCTGAAATTGCTAGTTTGTGCTGCGAGACTGTAGTTTTTGAAACTTTGTATTCCAAGGTTACCGACAAGAGACTCAAGCTCAAATTACTCTGTGAAAAAATTGAAGAGGAATCTGGTAATATCTTTATGGGTGGACTAGGTCGTTATACCTTTGAGTCCAAAGTTCACAAATTATTCCGCGAGCAAGGTGAATTATCCAAAGAACAAATTCGAGAGTTATGGGTAGAAGACAATTTTAAGCAAGTTTATGGTGATGTTTTCCAATATCCTGAAGGTTGCAAGTATACGTGGCAATTAGTGGCTCATTTTACTTATGTATTCTATAACTATGTCTATGCTAGTGGCTTACTAATCTCATCAGCTATCTATGAAGTTATTGAGCGCGACGAAGCCAAAAAAGAACTTTATATTGACATACTCAAAGCTGGTGGTAGCAATTCTCCTGCTAATCTTCTGGCAACACTTGGACTAGATATTGAATCTCCAGATTTTTGGCAAATTGGTTTTAGACTTTTTGAATCCAAAGTCGTAGAAGCAGAAAGGTTATGGGCAGAAATTCAAGCTGAAGAGATTTAGGTAATTTGCTAAAAATATACCTTACAACAATATTGTTTTTCCAAATTTACTCTCGGATATAAATAATAACCCTTTTAATTAGTAGGTTATTTGTCTTTAGAACCTGTCCTAAATCTTTTCACTCACTTTTTTAGACCATTTTTTGATACAGCCTCCTGTTAATCTTCGTACTAGTAACCTGATGAAGGCTACAACTATCATTGACTTTACTGACCTAGGTTTAACTTCATAGTTCTTGGATAATCTCCTACATTTATCTAGCCAAGCAAAGGTTCTTTCACTGATCCATCTTATCTTTGAAACAACTCCGTTTGCAATATCTGTCCTTTGGGTGATTTCAATTTCTAGATCGTATTGTTTTTTCATTTCTTGTTTCCAGCTCTTCCCGTCATAACCTCCATCACAAATATTCTTTTGGATATTATTGATTAGTTCTTGATCTGATTCAAATACATCTTCAAAGCCTTGTTGACCCATCTTTCTCTCACTACTATTGGCTGTATTAATTTGTATAAAGCCTGCATCTGGTGGAAATCCTGTGGTATCTACAGTTATACTTTTTTTAATTCCTTTGATTTTTTTACCTCCATCAAATCCTGTATTATCTTTGGTTTGAATATCTGTGTTCTTAGTGCTTTGGGTATCGGTGAGTAATAGAGTTGGATATTTTTCTTTGCCTTGTTGTAACCTATTTTGCTCAGACTTTTTTTTAAGATTTGATCAAATACTTCATCTTCTGACCAAGTAAGGAAATAGTGGTGCACAGTTTTCCAAGGTGGCAAATCATTGGGTAACATTCTCCACTGACAGCCTGTAATGAGTAGATATATAATAGCGTTGAATATACTGTAATAACTGTGCTTTCTTGGTCTAGTTGCTTTTTTAACTGGAAGTAAAACCTCTATTAAAGCAAACTGTTCCAGTGTAAGATCTGATGGATATGACATCTCCTAATTCTCTTTGTTTCAAAGAAGTTTGACAAGGGTTGGAGATTTAGGACAGGTTCTTA
>JAYUKQ010000003.1:0-1872 GCA_043764315.1 bacterium
GAGATTAGGAATGCTCCAGTGCCAGTACACAAATCAAGAACTTTGGAATTCTTGTTAACTTCAGCCAAATCGCAAAACAAGTCTGTGATATGAGTTGGAGTAAGAACAATTCCCAGACCTTTGCCGTCACCTCCAGTATAGCGTAAAAATTCAGAATAAAACTTACCAATCACATCAATATTATTGACTTTTTTGACGAATGGATAGACTTTGTTTTGGACATCTACTAGGAATTTGTGCAGTGAGTTGTTGTTATGACTTGGATTCATTGGATCTATTTCACCACTAGTAAGATAAGTGTGGGTAGTTATAAAGCCAAATTCGTTCTTGAGAGTGTCAATTTTGACTCGTGAAATACCAGAGGATTCGAGTGAATCGGTGATTGATTCTATGATTCTGCTAGCTAGTTTTTTGGGGTTGGTAATAGTTTTGTATTCTCTCACGAACTCATCATTATCTAATGCCAAGAGTAGTGCCGCTACAAGCAAAGGTTTTTCGGCTTCTTTGAGCTTGACTTCATCTCGCATTTGATCGTGGAGTTTTTTGGCATAACTCATCAGCTCATCTTCGGTCAGAACCACTTTGTCATTGCTGTGAAAAATGTCATAATATCCAGTATATTCTTGCATTCCAAGGAATTTTTTGGATAAATATCTTTTTTCGTTTTTATTCCACTGAAAAGTGCTGACTTTGAGTTCTTCTTGGGTTTCTCCGCTAATTCCAATTGCTATAATATTATAATTTTCTTTCAAAAAACTGGCATAATGCAATGCTCCATCTACAGCACATTTGTTCACTTTGTCTTTGGTTGGACTTTCATGGTCTTTTGGACTGGCTTTACATTCTATAATAATTACTACATCACTGTTTTTGGAGGTAATGATAAATTCTGGGTAGCCAGCTCCACCACCAGATTTGCTAGCTTTGGAGAGAAGGTTTGAAATTATTTCATTTTGGCTTTTTTGCTCTTCCACTACAATTTGAGTATTAGTGTAATAACCGATATCTGTAAGTATTTTACGAGTAATGTTCTCTGTTTTTCGTTCGTTTGGCATAATATTAATTAGCTTATTACAATAGCCTTGATTTTGTCAAAGCTTACCAAAGTTAGACTTTAGATTGATTCCAATACACTCACCCAAAACAAAAAACCCTAAAAATTAATTCAGGGTTTGGTATAATAATTATGGTGCAATCGGGTGGACTCGAACCACCGGCCTTTCGGACCGCAACCGAATGCTCTAATCCACTGAGCTACGACTGCGTAATTCAACTTCAAGAGAGTTATACACATTGACTCTTTTGTCAAACAACTCAAACTGTTGTATACTAAGAATATCGTCTTGTTAATCAACAAAATTGAAAATATAAATAAATACGAAAATGCAGTTATGTCAATGAAGGTTTTAATGTTCGGTTGGGAAATTCCGCCGCATAATAGTGGAGGATTAGGAGTCGCTTGTCATGGTATTCTCAAAGCTATGAGTCAGCAAGGTGATCAAGTAACTTTTGTTTTGCCTAGGAGTATGGAAGTAGATGAAGATATTAGTGAGTTAGTTTTTGCCGATAACCTAACCAAAGAAACTAGTGTCAAAGTTATTGTTCATAGTTTTGATAGTCTGCTTTCACCTTATCTAACTAGCGAAATATACAAGTATGAATTCCAAAATAACTACAAACCAGTTTATGCTTCTAACTTGGTGGAAGAAGTATATCGTTACGCTAATGTTGTAGATAAGATTCAAGATTTGGATTCTTTTGAGATTATTCATTGTCATGATTGGCTAACTATTCCAGCTGCTCTTGAAGCCAAAAAAAGAACTAATCTACCTTTGGTTTTGCATATTCACGCAACCGAAATGGATAGAACTG
>JAYUKQ010000004.1:0-1863 GCA_043764315.1 bacterium
ATCATTATTTTATTTGGGGTTGTACTACTTTGGCTAAACTAAAGGACCCAATTCAAAAGCAGCTGGCAGTTAAGGTGGTTTATTTAAGAGATTGAAAAGTTCTTCTTCAATGTTTGGTGGATCTGGTTCAGGAGGGGGTCTTGGCATTGTATGATGCTCATTATTTTTATTGTTATTTGTTGCAATTTGCTTTTTTCTTTTTGGTTGATTTTTTCTTTTGGCTTGTGTGAAGCGTCTTCGAACTGATTGGGTTTTTCTTTTAATGATATTATTAACTGGTTTTAATTTCAGCGTAACATTAGTGTTTATAGTTGGAGGATTAATATTAGATACTGTAATATTATCCAACTGTGAGATCTCTTGAATTGGTGTAAATGCTGTTTTAGGTTGAGATGTTTCTGTCAATGTTTGTCTCAACTGAGGTTTGGCTTTGTGTTTTTGTTTTGTCTGGTTGCGTTGTTTGCGATGTTGAAAAAAGTGAGTGATTGGTTGCATAGTTGTTGTTGATGATTTTATTGTTTGTTGAAGTACATTGTGAAGGTATTTGTCAGTTCGAGTGATCCACTGTTTTAAAGCTTTGGTGGGTTTTTGTAGTACATTGTCTATTGATATATTGAAATATTGTCTCTTATTTGCATTCAATTGTGCACTATCTGCATATAATTGTCTGACTTTTGGAAATAACACATGTTCTCTAAGATTGTCATTACTAGGTGCACATTTACCATGTTGATGGTGACATCTTTTTTGCCATCGATTTAATACAATTTTGAATAATAATGTAAGTGATGTCGATATAATCTCCAAACCTTTCGATGTGCTTTCTTGAAGATAATCATTTTGAATATCAATCCAAGTTTTTGTGAGTCGTCCAAATAAGACTTGTTGCCATCCTATTGTTGTTTGTTCTAAGTATAGTTTTTTATATATTCCTTCACAAAATTCAATGTTGTCAATTGAATCGAATGTTCTCCAATTATGTAATGCTAGCATGATATAATAACATAAGATAGGTTCTAAATGTAATGCCGTGACTTTTTTATAACATGTGATAATGTCAGCTTCCCAAGCTACTCTGTAAGATTGATGTGTACACTCAATAAAATGATCATTGGTTTCATTATTGATGTTGCATACGGTGCATAACGGTGTGAGAGGCTTCATTGACGCTTGATGAGAGTTGGTTGGTAACCATTTGTGAATGAATTGTAACAATGTTTTGCGTTGAGTTGAACGGAAGTTTTTGATAGCCTGATTGTGAGCTTCCCAATCAATAAGTTGGATTGTTTTGGAGTCCCAGTTATATTTGTGATGAAAATATACCCTTAAATCTGGTGTATGTATTGCAGTATTTAGTTCTAATAGTATAGTTGCATTGATTTCAATGTTGTTGATATAAATAGTTGCTTGATGAAGAGGTGTTATCGGATTTTTGAATTCATGACACATACTCACGGCGTTGGATGCATGTCTGTTACTGATATTTATAAAGTCATATAGTTGTTGTTGTAAAATTGTATCATGATCTTTGGGTATGGAAAATGTGTATCTTACTATGGAGTTGGTTAAGATTTCTCTTAAAACATTTATGTTTTCTTGCTCGTTATAAAACTGTTTAGCAGCGGTTGGCATATTATATTTCCAATGAGTTACTTGATTGTATAATGTGTTGTCTTTGGTGCAGATGATGATACGTTGATTTGGTTTTGGACAATAGGTATGATTGTATAATGTCATGTAATGATAAAGACTTGCAATGGTTCCAATTGCGAGTGCTCTGAGTTTACTATTTGTACTTGCTGTTGCATGTAAAAGTTTACCAGTGTACAATAATGTTGATTCATTAGAAATGGTCCAACCACT
>JAYUKQ010000005.1:0-6039 GCA_043764315.1 bacterium
GCTGCAATGTGTACTTTGCCACGATACGAATTGACACTATTACCTTTGGAGATGCCTTTGGAGATAATCTTAGACTTTGTGTTAGCTCCGATATGAATCATCTTAGAACCAGTATCTGCTTGTTGATAATTATTCGTAACTGCCACCGAATAGAACTCACCACTACTTCCCTCACCTTTGAGAATTACAGATGGATACTTCCAAGTAATAGCCGAGCCAGCTTCGACTTGAGTCCACCTAATAGCACTATTGCGACCAAGACAAATTCCTCTCTTGGTAACAAAATTATACACTCCACCTTCACCGTCTACATTCCCTGCGTACCAGTTTTGGACTGTGGAATAATTAATTTTGGCATTTTCTAAAGCGATTAATTCCACAACGGCTGAATGCAACTGATTTTCACTTCTGGCAGGAGCTGTGCAACCTTCAAGATATGAAACTTGACTTCCTTTATCGGCAATGATAAGAGTCCTTTCAAATTGACCTGTACCACTGGCATTGATTCTAAAATATGTCGATAACTCCATTGGACACTTAACATTAGGTGGAATATAACAAAACGAACCATCACTAAATACAGCTGAATTCAAACTAGCAAAAAAATTATCCGAAAATGGCACAACTGAACCCAAATATTTTTGAACCAAATCTGGATGATTAATCACCGCTTCCGAGATAGGACAAAAAATTATACCTAATTTGGCTAGTTCAGCTTGAAAACTAGTATAAACAGAAGTTGAATCAACTACATAATCCATTGCAATCAAGCCTTCTTTGGCCATTAGCCTACCTTGTTCAACCAACCCAATTCCAAGTTTGTCAAAAGTTTTTAATAATTCTGGATCTAATTTGAGCCTAACTAGAGTTAATTGATATTGTTTTTCGTCAAGTTCAGTTATTTCAATTAGTTTGCAAAGGTGTTGTTGCCAAAGTTTGTAATTAATTTTGACTTCGTATAAGTTGTAATTTAGAGCTTTATTAATGTCTGTACAATCTACTGTCACATTGGTACTTAATCTTGAATCTATGCTTTGAATCAAGTCCAAGTCCAAGTCTGTACACTCACAAAACGCTTCAAACTCAACACTATTAATAAAATCAGTATTCATACTCAAAAGTTAAAGTGACTTTAAGTTTATTAACAAGAAAGAGCAACAATAAAATAACAGCTTTTTGAATTCAAAAAAAATCCTCCTTAGAAAAAGAGTTAATTTTGGAACTTGTATTAATACCGTGTTATACTAACATTACTTTCTTTGTTTCACAAAACCATTTGAGTTTTTAGAGTTTTTTTTCAGATTTGAGAAAATAAGTATTCATATCACCTTTTCCTTTAACTCTAATTACTCCACGATATTCACATTCGTATTCTTTATTTATCAAATTATAGGTTTCTTCAGTAATTTGAATTTGACCTTTTTCTGAATGTGATTCCATTCTAGCTGCAACATTGACAGAGTCACCCCAGAGATCGTAAATAAATTTTTTGGTACCGATAACTCCAGCTACAACTGGACCAGAGTTGATACCAATTCTAACATCTAACTCTTCACTAAAAGTATGAACAAAATCTCTCATATCCAGTGCCATTTTGGCAATTTTAATAGCATGATCAGTAGTTACAACTGGCATACCTGCAACTGCCATATAGCAATCACCCATAGTTTTGATTTTTTCTACTTGATATTTTTCGGCAATTTCGTCAAAACCCGTGAACATTTCATTGAGCATACCGACTACACTCTTGGCAGGCAATCTAGAAGATAGAGGTGTAAAGCCACATATATCACAAAATAGTATAGTAACTTCACCAAATTCATCTACTATAGTATCTTCACTATCTTTCAAACGCTCGGCGACAGATTCAGGTAAAACGTTAAGAATAAGATTTTCTGATCGTGCATTTTCCATAGATAATGACTTATTTAGAAGAAAGTGTCGCCGAGAATAATATTCTAATCTGTGAGAAAGAAGCATTCCAAAAAGATTAATCAAAAATAGATAGACAGCTATAGTTGCCGAGTTAATAGTATCTCGAGAAATCCATTGATAATGATCGAGTATAAAGACAAAAATTATACTAATACCCAACAACATAATCGTAGTATAAACAAATCTTAAACGCATGAAGCTGTAAAAGATTATCATCAAAAACAAAACAGATGGAATAAAACTAAGCAAAGCTGACGGTTCGGATAGGATTTGGTTCTGCCTAAATACTGCCCAACACCAAGCAAATATTAAAACTCCATAAACACTAGTTATAGTTTGTGAAAGTGAACTAAACCAATCTTTGTAAGAAAAATAAATAATAGTTAGACCAAGATAGATAACCAATACGAACATAATATCTACTGAAACTACGTATGTACCGAATTTAACAATATTCAAAAACCATTGACTAAATATAAATATAAACGAGAAAGCAACTCCAAATCTCAAAGAAACTTTGGAATTAAGGTAGTAATCATTATTGAATTCAGCTTCTACTTCTTTGTTATAAAAAGTTAAAGATATAGGTCTGAATTTTTCAGTTTCAGAATACTGTAAGAAATTTTTGTTCATAAATAATTAAGCTTAGATGTATTGAGTCCTAGTTAGTAACTTCAAAAATGATTCATAATTACCATTTAGTATTTCTTGATGTAGTTGATTGACAATGTTAACTTCAGTTTCAACTAATGCTAATGCATAATCAAAGTTACTAAACTCAACTTTGGGATCGTGTTCTTGAAAAAATGGAATTAAAATTGCTCTGGCAGAAGAATCAAACATATCAAGATAATTTTTTGTTCTTTGTTTTTGAGCTTTCACAAAGCTAGATTGAAAATTAACAAATTCAGAGATTAAACTAGATATTACACAAGTCTCAACATAGTCTAAATGTGTAATTTTGGGATCAAGTTGACCATTAAGAATACGAATTAAGTTAGATTCCCATGTTTCTTCGCGAATTAGCTTGTAAGCATCTTCTATAAGTTTGTCTGGAGAAAAAGATACAGTTCCAAGATCAGATACACATATAACCCAACGTGTAATTATAATTGGACTGATTAATTTGGGTTGAACAACTGTACTGTATTCAATAAGTTTCTCACCTTCCAAAACTACAACTCTACCAAAATCTGGCTCTGTGGACTGAATCAAATTCAAAAGAGAATTAATATTTTCTGGCTTGAAGATTATTTTTCCCAATTGTTGGTTGTACGATTTCATCAATTCAACTCCAATATTAGCACTAGAAAACTCATTGTTACCAGTTTCTCTCTTGAAGATAGGAATTTTGGTGGTTTTTATCTTTAATTCACCATTTTCCTTTATTTGGTATTTTTTGGAGACTAGATTAATATCTCCTTCTTGCACGTAATCATGAAGCATAGCTCCAATAAGCAAAATCAAAATATCTATAGCTGGATACTCCAACGGATATAATTGATGCAATTTGATACCTAGTTTGTAACAATAATTAACAACTGAAACTGTGTGCTCAACTGTATGGTAACCTCTACCATGAATAGTTGGATGAATAGTCGATAGCTTTTTGATATTGCTGGTTGACTCAATTTGCATTCTAGAGTTTTGCCAAACCTCTTCCAAGAGTTGAAAAATTTTGTAGAATCTTCCTTTCTCTTCAGCTGAAACAGAATCTAGATTAAAATCGGTGATTTGAAAGTTAAAATTCAACATAAATTAATTTGAAAATATTATTTGGAAAAAAAGCGAATGGCTTGTTGAGTTTGCTCTGACAAGTTTTGCATGCCGACATCTGCTTGAGGAGTTTTTGGCATTTTTGGTGATTTGGTTGTTTCGGTTGATTCATTGGTATCGTCTGAAATTGATTTTTGAGCTGGTTGTTGAGTAGGAATTAGATTAGAATCGACTATTTGTACTGGTTGAGCTGGGTACATATTTGGCGAGACTGGTGTTCCTGCTTGGATTCTTTGTTTAAGAGCTTGTAGTTTTGAATCAGACATATGTGATTATGTTACTTTATTTTTTGGACTTGTGCAAATGACTCTTTTATTCTAAGAAAAACTAGCAACTGTGTCAATTTGTATATTTAGATTAAGTTTGAGTTTAATACTGTTCATTTTTGAGGTTGTAACAATTTTTTGAGGTCATCAAGATCTTGTGCAATTTGTTTCATGTCAGTAGCCAACGAACCAACGTCAACTTGAATACCTTGTTGTTGAACCAACTTGTGATGAGCTCGTCTTAGTTCTTGTTTGATATGTTCCACGTCAGCTTTGGCTTCACGATTAATTCTGTAATCTTCTTCAGCATGTTGACGATCCACTTGTGATTGACGATTCTGACTCATCATGATTATTGGAGCAGTGTAAGCCGCTTGAAAAGATAGTGCTAAATTGAGGAAAATAAAAGGATAAGGATCCCAAGGTTTCATCAAAAGATTGCCTATTTGATACCCTGATTCTGGAATATTGATATTAAACGTAATCCAAATAGCTATAATTGTTGATTGAATTATAATAAACCTCCAACTTCCAACCAAAGAAGCGACTCTGTCTGACATTTTTTCTCCAATTGAACTATTTATTTTTGTTAGTAACATACTCTACAGTTTAAACAAGCTTTGTGTATTTGACAAGGAACATTGCCATACTTCTTTTACTGTAAGATTTTTGAGATTAGCCAAGTGATCTACTGTATCTTGAATCATACTTGGTAAACAAACTTTACCACGGTTAGGCGTCGGTGCCAAAAAAGGCAAATCAGTTTCTAGGACAAAAGAATCTAAAGGACAATATACAATCGCTTCTTGCAATTCTTGCGCTGATTTGAAAGTTGAAACTCCACCAAATGCCACTTTACCACCACGATCCAAAACATTTTTTAAATCTTTAATATTACCGGTAAAACAATGAATCAAAAACCTACCATGAATCTGTGGGAATGTATCTAAGACTCCAAAAATATCTTCAAAAGCCTCACGACAATGAATCATTATCGGCAAATTGTAATCCAAAGCTAATTGAATTTGACTAGCAAAAAGATCGCGTTGAATCAAATGAATTCTTTTTTCTTGGCTGTGAAAATAATCAAGACCAATCTCTCCCAAACCAATAATTTTATCTTTGACTGAATCCAAAATTGATTTTTGGTAATTGAGATATTGTGCCAAATCAAACCGATCATTAACTATATCAGGATGAGAACCGAGGAAAAATTTGATCTTAGGCAAAAACTCAAAAATCTGACTGGTCAAAAGATAATTATCGGTAGAAACAGTTGATTGCAAAACAAAGTCATGGGCAATAAGTGAATCTGCCAACTGAATTTTGGCCTCATTAGATAGGTTAACTTTTTGAGTTGGGTCAAAAAACCTAGAATCTTCAAAAAGATTAAGTTTGGTTAAAAGCATTTCTAAATGTACGTGAGTGTCATGCATAGTCAAAATTATGTTAATATAACTTTTTGATAAGTGGTTAATCTTTGTTGATAAGTTGTTTTAGAGTAAAAGTTGGTCATCTATAATAATCAATTGATACCATAATTTTTTTGTAAGCAATTTAGCTTTTTAACTAACTATTATATTAATAATCTTACCCGGTCTGTAGATGAATTTTTGGATTTGCTTACCTTCCAAGTATCTAACAAAATAATCTTTGTGTTGAATCAAAACTAAAGCTTCGTTCTCATTAGCTATTGGAGAAAGAGTTAATTCCCCCCTAACCTTACCATTAATCTGCACACCAATTGTAACTTCGGATTCTACTAATTTGGAATCATCGTATTGTGGAAAGGGTTGATTATGAATCGAGTTCTGACTAACAAACATCCCTTTAGTCTGTGACTGCCACCCCTTACACGGGGAATATTCGTTGATTGTTTGATACATTTGTTCGGTGATATAAGGAGCAAAAGGTGCCAAAACTTTGAGAAAAGTCAACAATTGTTCTGAACCAATATAACCAACATCTTCTACTAGATTAACGAATTTCATGAATTCAGCCACAGAGGTGTTAAAAGAATAATCGACAATATCATCACCAACTTTTTTGATTAATTTGTGTA
>JAYUKQ010000006.1:0-6038 GCA_043764315.1 bacterium
CGTTGGCGAGCTTTGGGCAATTCGAGCTTATCTGGCGACATAACCACAGCTCCATTTTTGATCATGAATTTGAGAAAAGAACGCAGAACTACAATCTGGTAACCTTGAGATTTGGCAGAGAGATCAGTGTGCCGAGACGACTCACGTTTGGACAAAAAAATACGATACTGGTTGACAATATTCATATCAATATCAGCTGTAAACACGACTTTGTTGACTTCCAACCAAGAGCCAAAACGCTCTAATGTATTGCGGTAGTTCCTAACAGTGTTGTGAGAATATTGTTTGGTTAATTCACAGTAAAGCAAATAATCTTCGATATCACGAGTGTAAGACATATAAATTGCAAACTACTTAACTTCGTATAAAATTGTCAAGGTAATTAATAATTATTTAATTGCATTTTACATAAAGGTATTTGACATCTAAATACAATTTTTATATAATTATTGCATAAATAAATTACAATTTTTATATAATTATCAAATGCCTATATCACAATTTTATGAACGATCAATTGAATCACAGATTAATAGTTGGTTATTTCAATCCAAAGTTATAATTCTCTACGGTGCAAGACAGGTCGGTAAAACAACTTTAGCCAAAAAAATTATTAGCATGTATCCAGACAATCTTTTTTTGGAGTGTGAGCGAAATACAGTTAAAGAAGTTCTAGAATCACAAAATGTGGAAAAAATTATCAGTTTTTTTGCAGGTAAAAATATTATAGTTTTGGATGAAGCTCAAAAAGTTAATCACATTGGCGTGATTTTAAAATTACTAATTGACACCAATCCAGATATTCAAATAATAGCTACAGGTTCAAGTAGTTTTGACTTGGCTAATAAATTAAACGAACCCTTAACAGGTAGAAATATCAAATTTTTGGTTTACCCTCTAAGCTTGTCGGAGCTTCAACAAAGGTATAATAATTTGGAAATAACTGAAAAGTTAGAAGAGTTACTTAAGTTTGGCAACTACCCTGCAATAATTAATTCAGACCAATCCAAATCGATAGATTTACTTGATAGTATGAATGGAGATTATTTGTATCGAGATGTGTTAATGTATGAGCAGCTCAAAAATCCAACACTCTTAAGATCCATCTTAAAGGCATTAGCCCTTCAAATAGGTTCAGAAGTTTCAACATTAGAAATTGCCAAATTGGTAAACAGTTCTACGGTTATAGTTCAAAAATACTTAGACTTGTTGGAACAATCTTTTGTAATCTTCAAACTAACTAGCTTTAGTCGTAATCTTCGTAAAGAAATCAAGAATAAATTCAAAATTTACTTTTATGATTTGGGGATTAGAAATAGTATTATACAAGCATATCAAGATATAGAGAATAGAAGTGATATAGGCGGTCTGTGGGAAAATTTTTGTATATTAGAAAGGTTAAAATTACATCAAAAAAATGGTTTAAAGGTTAACATGTATTTTTGGAAAACCTATCAAAACTTACAAGAGATAGACTTAATAGAAGAAGCAAATGGTGAATTAAATGCGTTTGAAATTAAATGGAATGCCAATGCCAAAATTAAACAACCTAGAGATTTTTTGGAAGCTTATCAAAAAGAAAGTAAAGTAAATTTTAATGTTATTAATAAATCTAACTGGTGGCAATGGTTAGTTTAGTTTGCTTTAAACTACTTTTAACTCAAATCTAATTTGACCAAGCGAAGATTCTAAATGAGTCTAAAGAATATGAACCTAAATCTTAGTCCAAACTTAACCACCGACAAAAAAACTAATTTTTGGAAAAACAAAGGCTTTGCTAAGAAAACTAAAGATGAAGAAAACGGTAAGTCACCTAAGGCTTTTAAGATGAGTTTTAACGACTTTGAAGACGATTATGAACCTCCAGTATATTTTGACACTACTACACTTGATAACATTGATCCAATTGAAGAATCCGCAAAGTTCAAACTATATCACAGTACCCAGAATCTATTCATTACAGGCAAAGCAGGTACTGGCAAAAGTACACTTCTCAAAGAATTTGTCGACTATTGTAAGTTCAAAAAACTAAATGTAGCTGTAGTTGCTCCCACAGGAATAGCCTCAATTAATGTTGGTGGAGTAACAATTCACTCTTTTTTTCAACTTAGTATCGACAATCCGCAAGAACTCAAAAAACTCAATCCAATTCGCAAGAAGTTGCTCGAAGCTATAGATATCCTAATTGTCGATGAGATAAGCATGGTTAGTAATCAACAGTTTGATCAGATGGACAAAAGGCTAAGTCAAGCCAAATTCGGTCACAATCCTCACAATCGTCAATTCGGCGGTGTTCGAGTTATACTTTTTGGAGATTTGTTTCAGCTTGGACCAGTAATCAAAGACGATGAAGATCTGGGTTACTTTTTTGAATCCAAGACTTTTGGACAAATGGTGGCAATTGGCAATATGCAAATGCATGAATTGACTCGAATCTGGCGACAAGATGATCTTGATTTTATTAATCTTTTGGGCAAAATTAGGCAAGGACAAGCAACTAATAAGGATTTGCAACTTATCAATTCTAAGTTAACTAACGACAATCCAAGTCAACTCTCTCAAGACAAAAAAATCTCCATTCTTTGCACTCTTAATAACCAAGTTAATCGATATAACACACAAATTCTTAACACAATTAATCAACCAAGTCATACTTTTAGCGGCAAACTTAACGGTGAATTCGGACATTTTGACTCACTTCCACCTGAAGAATTAGAACTCAAAGAAAGTTGCCTTGTAGTTTTTGTCAAAAATGATCTAGAAAAAAAATGGGTTAATGGCGACTTTGGGCAAGTGCTAAGATTTGGCTACAAAATAACTCTAGAAAAGAACAAAATTGAAAAATCAGAATTCTACTGGGATTATCACAATCAATCGTCTCAAATTCACAAAGATTTAGCTCGATTCAAAGATCAAGGTTATGTGATCAAACTGGCGGGTTATGTGATCGAAATTCAAGTGCAAAGAACCAATCAGATCGTACAAGTCACCAAAGAAACTTGGGAAAAAAAGCAATATGTACCAATCGAATCTATCAAAGAAGGTGAAGAAGGTGAAACAACTTTTGAAACTAAGATTAAGGAAAAAACCGTTGGTTCTTACAATCAATTCCCAGTCAAACTTGGCTACGCAATAACCGTTCATAAGTCTCAAGGTATGACTTTAACTGGAGCGGTAATAGATTTTAGTGGGGGGAGTTTTGGATCTGGGTTGCTGTACGTCGCACTATCAAGAGTCAAAAGTATGGACAATCTACATCTAACCAAAGCCCTTGCAATCAACGATATTCTACTCGATTCCAAAGTGACTCAAGCCTATCAAGAGCTAAAACAACTTAGTAATAACGGACTTATGAGTTAACTAGTTCACAAACCTGACCTCAAATCACTAACCTGCTCACTAAGATTCTCTTTGTAACCCAATCTGGCTAGAACTTCGTAATAAGCGTCAATAGCTTTATTGTAAACATCTATAAATTCATTATTAGAATCAATACCTTGTTCTTGATCGATACTAAGCAAATTAGATGATTTTGGATCAATAGAATTTTGAGTAAATGACGTACTCGAATCAAACCAAGTTTGTGAATCAATAAAATTATTCAAATTATTAATATATGGTTGACAATTGCCAGCCAAAGATACTACGTTATTTTTCCATCTTTCCAAAAGATTGTTAGTTGGATAATTGAAGCACAATTCAGCAAAACATTTTATACCAGTAATCTGATTGATAACATCTTGACGACATGTATCTCTAAATAATTCAACATCTTTGGCTTCAATGGCTGCATACAATTCTGCTCTATGACCAATTATTGCTTTAAAAGGATCGTCTCTTTCACCTTCTAGAAAGTTATATTTTTGTTTGGGGTGTTCAATCATTTTTGCATTTTTATTTTTGATAAATTTGAGTTTAATCTACAAGCCCAATAACCACACACCAGCATACCAGAGAGGAAGTTGGTGAGACTGAATCAATTGTATCTCACTTTCGTTAAGCCACTGTGAAGTATAATCACGTCTAAAATCCACACTAACAGAATTACTCATTGTAGCTTTACTGTACTCCAAATTTAATTTGTCCAAATTCTCAAAAACGCTTTCTAGATTTGTATTTTTGGCTTTTAATTCGGAATCAACCAAGATGCACGGAACTGGGTTGGCATTGTGTTCGGTATCGGTATAAATGTGATCATTCTCTTCGTATTCACCAACGAATTCCATATTACCATGATCAGCTACAATTATCATAGAATGACCATCTTGTTCACAAGCTTCCACAAGTCTAGCCAATTGAGAATCTAAGAATTCCATCGACTCAATTCCTGCTGGGATATCTCCACAATGTCCGACCATATCTGGATTGGCGTAGTTAACTATAATGTAGTCGTAGGCTTTGGAGGTACTTTGCACATTTAAATTATCTGAAATTGAGCTTTTTTCCAAACAAGAAACAATATGATCAGTAATTTCTTTGGCTTTCATTGCTGGTATTTGAGCATGTGATTCGACTTTGTTAGATGGGATAACGAGCCAATCTTCACCAACAGATTTTTGTTCTAGACCACCATTAAAAAAGAAAGTAACGTGAGCGTATTTTTCGGTTTCAGCAATATGAAGTTGTGTTTTATTACCTGCAGCAATGGTTTCTGCCAAAGTATTAATCACAGGTTTGGTTGTAAAAACAGTTTTGTATTGAGTATCTTCAATTCCAAGACCATAACTATTCATAGCCATAATCGTCAAATTCAACTTAAAATAGTCGTTCATATCACACAACACTTGAGTTAATTGCTTGACTCGATCAGAGCGAAAATTAAGTATCCAAATAGTTTCACTGGGCAAAATGAATCTCAAACAAGCTGGAATAATAGCCTCATCAAAATTATCTTGAGCATAGTTTAATTCAGAATATTCTTTCAAAAAATCTTCAATTTTATCAAAGCAAACACCTTTATATTGAGATAAAGCTTGAGTCATTTCATCCGAATTGTTATAGTTCAAAATTGTCTTTAGCTTATCAGTGTTTCGTTCCATCAAAGTATTGGTTTTGTCCAGAGCATTTTCACAATAGTTAGTATCGTTAATAAAATCCGCAAAGGTCGCATTGGACTTGGACACAGCTTTGGCAAGCCACGGAGTCACAGCAACAAGAACACGACTCCAGTTTTTGTCGCGATCCATTCCAAAAAACCTACCACCAAGCGAACCAAGCTGAATAATATGCTTGTAGTGAGTCAGTCTATTACAATACATTTCTGTAAAGTTTCGCCAAGTTTCAGATAGAGATTTTTTGTCAGAGTCACGACCATCAGAGAAAAAGTGTAAGACAATTTTGGTAGCTCCAGCGTGTCCAGCAGCTTCAATAGAACCAACTAAATGCCTCAAATCAGAATGAATACAACCTGTGGAAAACAATGTTACCAGATGAATTACTTTGGATTGAGTTTCAAAAACTGTTTTTAAATACTCTTGAGGATCGAAGTTCTGATCAGGTGATAGATTCTTATCTAAGGCAAAAGATTGATTGGAACTGTGAGTGATCTGGTAAGATAATTGTGGAACTAACTTAAGACCACCAAGGTTCATATGCCCAACCTCCGAGTTACCAACAAGACCAATTTCTTGACCGACTTGATCTCCATCAGCATTGAGAGTTGTCCATGGATAAGTAGAAAGCAAATACCTCAAAGTTGGCATTTTGGCTTGACTAATACAGTTATTGACCGAATCTACATTGAGTCCGAAACCGTCTAAGATACATAATATTTTTGTTTTTGACATGATAGTTACTAGTATAATTAATAAAAAGTAGATTAGCAATTGAAAGCTAAACGAAGTGAATACATCCTCGTAATTATCAGATTAACTTCAGCCAGATGTCAAGACTTATTCAATTTTTTGGGTTAAAAAATAAACCCTTCCACAGGGCTTATCTAAATCTAACAATCTAACCTAACTCCTACCAAGTTCCAAGATATTCAGGAATCCAATGATGGTTATTCACATTAGCACACTGCCAAGTATACACATCTC
>JAYUKQ010000007.1:0-6011 GCA_043764315.1 bacterium
CAAATTTATATCAACTTCCAAAAACTTTAGTCGAGTAACATCTTAAAAACTCAATTTGTTCAATCTGAATTGTAAGTATTTGATCGTATGACCTTGAGCTACAAAAATTTGTTCGAATTTGGTTTGAATTTGCAGTTCATTTTGGTACAAATCAGAATTATACAAATCATTAGTATTAGCCAATATTCTAATCTTGTAACCTTGACTATTGAGTAAAGATAAAACTTCTAATGTTGATTCGTACAGGATATCAGAATCAGTCTTGAGGTGAATAATTCCATTAGGTTTCAAAATCTGCAAATATTGGTTGAGAAAATATTGACTAGTTAAACGCTTTTTGGGTTTGAAGGGTTGTGGATCAGCAAAAGTAATCCAAATCTGATCAACTAGTTGATTTCGAAAAAATTCAGGAATAAATTGAATTTGACTTCGTATAAACTTAACGTTAGTTAGATTAGCTCCTTCCGTAGCAGCTTGCCAGATTCGCTCACCTTTGAGATCGACTCCGATGTAATTATTCTGCGGATTAAGTCGTGCCAAATAATTGGTATATTCCCCTCGACCACAGCCAAGTTCCAGAACTATAGGATTATCATTACCAAAAATATCTAACCAATTATTGTTAGCCTTGAACAAATCCAAATCCTGCTCCAAAAAAACATTTTTCATCTCATCTAATTGGGCAAAGCGGATTAACTTTTGACGTGGCATAAGCAGTTAATATAACTGGCAAATAACTTAGTTGTCAATGCGTAATTAACAAGTAACTAATATTGTATATTCCTTTAACTAAATACAATACTTGTACATTCCTAACTACCAAAAAAACCCTCAAAAACCCTAGTCAGATTCGCTGCCAGCCCCTTAACAAGGGGCAATTTGGTGCAAATTAGTTTTGAACTGTAATTTTTTTTACAATCCTATAGCTTCGCTTTTTTTGAGTCCAAGTCGAAAAATCAATCTAGCTAATAAGTACAAAATAACACACCAAAGAATTCCTCCAAGATAAGTTTGTACGATTTGGGGAAAATCATATTTGTTAAGATAAATCTGTATAGGATAATGTAGAATAAAAGCAAATGGAGTGAATAAAACAAATACAAAATAGAGAGACAGAATATCCAGTGGAATCTTGGAACCTTCAAACAGGAACATGATTTTGTCTTTGAGTCGCAACGCTCCACCAAAATTAGTCAACCAAAAAGCGATACAACCAAAAATTGTCTCAACGCAGTGTTTGATAAAATAAGAAATGGGAATAAACAGAATTGTAAAAATCAAATTAGTCAGTGTTGGTAAAGTTACAAAAGTATAGATAAAAGGCAGAATCAAGAATAGTGGAATAAAAGTAGTTAGAATCTCAGCCAAAACTCCCCGACCAATATACTCAAAAAAATTGTGCAAAAACTTACTTGTTGGGCGAAGTAGCGATGCGTTAATATTACCTGTTTTGATTTCGTGACCAAGATCTTCAGCGTACCAAGTGGATGTAAAAGCCGTGTATGCAAAACCAGCCAGAAGATAAGTGATAATTTCTTTGGTGTTAAAGTTGGGATTACTTTCTGTAGTTATAAACCACACAAAAATTGATGAAGCTAAGCCAAAAAGTTCAGCAAAACCTCGCACGAAAGTGTCTTTGAGATAAGAAATATGTGTCTTGTAATAAAAAATTACCACATAAAACCATTTGTAATTACTGCCGAGAATTGATTGTAAAGTCATATATTATTCACACAGTGTGATACTCAAATTATTTTTGTATTTTTGATACATTTTTTTGTCATATGTCAAAAGTAAATCTATTCTATTATCCAGTGCACAAGCTATTTGTAGACCATCTTCTATATCTCTGTAATCAGATAATTCTAAGCCTTGCCAGCAAATATCTTGGTCAACAGTAAGAATATTAACACTACTAAAAAAATCTTTTAATTCCTCTAATGTACAATTAATTTTTTTGGCTTCCCATAGATATGAAACAATATTAAAACTTATTGAAGAAATAAAAACCTCAATTGAATCACTTAATTCTTTAACTTCGTAACCATCAAGGATTTTGACAATTACATTAGCATCCAAAAAAACACAAACTGAACTTGCTTTATTTGTCATACACTATTTTTCTTAATTCATCATTACTAAATGGTTTGTAATTTGGATTTGATTTTAGTTTTCTTTTATTCAAGTATTTTTGAAATTTGGTAACTTTATTGTCAGCTTCGATTGTAGACAATTTTACTTTTAAGCCTTTAACATATTCTAGAATGTACTCCACATTATTGGTATTAATATCTGTGATAACTTCTCTTAGGTTTTCTCGCAAAGCCTTAGCGGTAATGGTTTTTTTAATCATAGTTAAATAATCAACTATCAAAAGTTAACTGTCAATTTTTTTTAAAGTCCAACTGCTTCGTTCTTTTTGAGACCTAATTTGAAGATAATTCTAGCTATAATGAACAAGACCAAAGACCAAATTAAACCAAATACAAAAACTACCAAAATCTCACTCCAACTATATTTACCAAGCAAGATCTGCATCGGCTGATGAACCAAAAAAGCCATCGGAGAATTAACCAAAAAGCCAATCGGAATCATAGTTAATGGAATCAAAGCACCTGACAAAAGAGCTGATATATTTTCCGTCAGACTCACGATCCCATACGAGCCATTAAACCAAAACTCAAGACAGCCCACCATTATATTATAAAAAAACTTAATCAAAACAATGGAAGGAAAAATTAAAAGAACTAGCAAAATAGAAATCCAATTCAGGCTAACTGGAACTTGAAAAATAAAAATAAGTGGAATATAAAAAACCACAATTATACTTTGTTTGAGACAATAAGCAACTACATTAAAAAAATAATAAGCAAAAAGATTCATTGGCAAAATCAATTTGGAAGAGAGTTTACCATCATAAATATCACCCGACAATCGCCAGTTATTATTCATCAAAGTCAAACCGTTAAGAACATTACCAAAAATTAGATATTGCAACGTTTCGGTAGTATCTTTAGAAGACAAACTCCAAATAAAAATTGCCAAAAAAGACCCAAATAAAGCATTGATGTAATAAAAAATATCTGAACAAAAATAAGCTGAAGCCGATTTGAAGTTAAAGTGAGATACGTACCACCACTTATAATTACTACCGAGAATTGATTGTAAGGTCATATATTTTTTTATTAAGAGAAGTTTGAGCCGTATTGTCAAAGCTTTAGTTTCAAAAAATAGTCATTTGCCTTGTAGTTAATTATATGTTAGACTTAAGATGATTTCTTGATTTTTAAAGAAAAATGATTACTATGAACTTCAGCAAAAAATCCAACTTTAGACAGTTAATTGTAACTTACACAATTATTTTATTAGCAATAACATTTAGTTTTGGTTTTATCAATATTATGCCTCGAGAAGCAAAAGCAGGATCTTTACCACTTTTGAATTCATTTCAACACGGTTTTTCCAATGACATTAGTTGGAATACGACCAATCTCGGTGGTGCAGCTAGTGCCAAAATTATTGCTGGACCTTGGGCAATGAATGGTTGGAGCGGCAACAGCAACGACTGGTTAACCAAATTCAAAGAACCAGCCAATCAAGAAAAAGTTCCATATATCTACATGTATCAAGTTGCTGGTAAAGCCCGTGCCGATTGGGGATTGCAAGATTGCAATGTAGGAGCAGCTATTAATAACACACTCTGTGGTAGAGGGGCAGAATATATAAGACAAAAATCCACAGAAATTGCTGCTACTTACACCAATGTCGCCAACCAGATAAAACAAACGTGGGGCACTACCAGACCACTTATGATCCATATGGAGCCAGATTTTTATCAATACGCAAGTAGTGCTAGTACACAGCTTAATGGACCAATAACTCAAGCTCAAGCACACACAGCTATGAATCAATGGACAGATTCAATCAAGGCAACCCTACCCAATGCCGTGCTAGTTATGGATATATCTCCTTGGAATAGTAATCTGGCAGGTTGGAGTAATGGTTTCACAAACTTCGATTACGCTGGAATGGTCGGTAAAAGATTCGCAGCTAACGGCGATGGTTCAATTAACCCTGCTGGTATCGACGGCAAAACCTACGCTCAAATGAGCCAAATAACTGGCAAAAAACTTATTATAAATGATGCACATGGTGCTGGTGGAGCTTATATGAGTTATGGAAGTGATTGGGAAAATCGAGCCAACGTACAAGCTAGATGGAATGATGGTGTGGTTGCAGTATTAATGCCACCCAATAATAATCAATCTCTAGAAAGTACAATTCAAAGTTTTACACAGAACCCTATACCAGTTGGATCGATTGTTAACTCATCTTCATCAGTTACAGTCTCATCTACTTCTTCAAGTAGTTCCTCAAATATCTCTTCATCTAGTTCCTCAAATACTTCTGTGGCAAGTTCTACACCGAGTTCTAGTTCATCAGCTATACTAACCTCTAGTTCCAGTTCTTCTACTTTAACTCAAAACCAAAGTAGTTCTCCATCTATTTCCTCAAATACTTCTGTGGCAAGTTCTACACCGAGTTCTAGTTCATCAGCAAGTGTAGCTGTGAGTAGTTCAAGTGTTAATTCAAGTTCTACCGCTTCCAGTTCTGCAGTTTTTAGTTCTTCAGTGTCAATTATTCAAAGTTCAAATGTAAATTCTACACCAAGTTCTAGTTCATCAAGTCCAAGTGTCGTTTCAATTAGTAGTTCGTCCAAAAATGTAATTTTGAGTAGTTCAAGTGTAGCAAGTTCTATCTCATCACAACCTAGCAGTCAATCTTCCAGTTCAGCTGACAATTCTAGCCAAAGTTCAAGTTTGGTTTCAAGTTCAGCTAGTTCAATTAATTTACCTTCTACTACTAGCACTACAAGTTCATCTTCAAATGCAGTGTCCAATAGTTCAGCTGGCAACTCTACAGTAAGTTCTAGTTCATCCACTTCCCACAATAACTCAACTTCATCAGCTTCAAGTTCATCACAAATAAGCAGTCAAAGTTCAAATAATTCTCAAACAAGCTATTCTTCCATTTCAATTCAAAGTTCAAACTCTTCAAATCAAAGCTCAATAAAAAGTTCATCATTGAGTTCGGGTAGTTCAAACTCATCAACAAATACACCAAATTCTAGTAGTGCAGATTCTCAATCTTCATCGTCGCAAGTAAGCTCTAAACCTGTTCAAAATAGCTGGTTAGTAACCTTTGGAGATGGTCAACGCGCCGAAATTGAATTACTTAACTCTGATTGTGTTTTTAGCCTAATTCGTGAATTACCAACCGTAGCCAAATTCTTAGAATTCCGAGGTTTTTGCCAAGAAATTTTGGTCAAAACGTATTGGTTAGACATAGACTCAAGCAAAGACTACAAATTAGTCAAATTCAATCCAATTAATAATTCCAAAGCCAACTTTACTAAGGCAAATATAGGTAGAGAAATAAAAAATGGTAAATATGTAGTAACTTCAATACACAAAATTATTAACAACGATGAAGGAGATTATGATCCAACCAATGGAATTTGGGATCCGTATACATTGGAATTAACTTCTGATAATACTCCACGAACCGTTTTGCCTTTAGCCAGCAATTCATCTGTTCCAAATGGTGAAGTCAAAGTTATCAATCTCAAAGTTGTAGATGTTAATAATACAATTACTAGTTCTAGCTCAAATCAAATTGTAACAACACAGAACGATTCAAAATCAAATAATTCAAATATTCAACTCAAAACTATTAAAAATAACAACAATAGACTAAGTACAGTCAGAACTGGAGGCTACGGCAACTGGTTAAATATATTAATATTACCTTTGATTGTGCTAATTTACCAAATAACTCACAAAAGAAAAGTATTAGATTAAAAAATCTTAAAAGGAATCTTAAAATACACCTTGAATATAACCCTATTAAAATGCAGACCCGTCCCATTAGAATAGTTAAGTCAAAAACAAGTCATATACTCATTTCACTAATTACAGTTCAAAATTAATTCACACCAAATTGCCTCTTGT
>JAYUKQ010000008.1:0-1802 GCA_043764315.1 bacterium
AATTATCGACTTCTTGGTTAAGTACTGATTCTACATTTCTAATTATTAATTGGTCGGGAACAAAGTTAATTTTGGTGTTTTTGTAACCTGAACTTCTTATTGAACTAATTGGATAAGCTCCGCCTCGAGCGTTTGAAACTGTAGTTATGAGTGCAGGTTTGTGGTTTAGAATAGACCCAAAAATTAGCATAAAGTTAAAATAACTTGGTGAAGGTGAGCCTCCATATTCTGGTACAACCAACACAAATCCGTCAGCTTCGTTGATCATTGCTTTGATTGGATTGAGTAAATCTTGCCATTTTGGGTCATTGTTCCAGACTCCTTCATCCCAGAAAGGTAGCGGATTCTCAAATAAATCAAGATAATTATAATTTTTCCCACCGATTGATTGAATATATTCAGCCACTTTTTGGCTTTGAGAGTTGTCTCTTAGCGAGAATGAGATAATTAGAATTTTGCTTTGCATAAAAGTTTTTTTGTATTTTGGTTAGAAGTTTTTTGGAATTACTAGATACTCGATGAATAAGGTAAAGATTTGATATAACTCTCCATCCACTGCCAATCTGGTTGACCTTTGGAATCTACAGGAAGTTTGATTTTGGTACTGCGAATACGAATCTGGTTGAACTTGCGACCATAACTATAGCGGAATTGTTCCATATTGATAATCGTCTGCAAAAACAGTGCTGTATACACATTCATTTCAAATTTTGGGATTAGCTTCTCAACATGATCACTAGCCGAAAAATCTTCTGATTGGTACGAGCAAAAACCCTTTACAGCTGAATCTATAATCAAGATATTACCTTCATCAGTCTTGTAATTATAAAATCCTTCGACACCATTATTCATAGATGAAGTTGTAAGATATGGATATTGTCCAATTCCATTTTCTTGGATTTCTTTTTTTGGTGTAGTTTTAGAACCAGTAACTTCAAAAATATCCTTTTCAATCTCAAATTCTTTCCAGCTTTCAACCTCAAAATTAATTTGTTTTGTTAAAATAGATTTCTTAGAAACAGAGTCAATAAGCTCATTATAGAACTTATATGTTGAATATTCTTTAAGGGTATCTTGGAAATTTTGATTTGTAAGTTTGGAATAATCTGTCTGCATGTAAGCTTCTACAAGCCATTCGTCCCAGCCTGTAACGTTTTGTAATACAGAGTAACCTTCGATCTCTTTTCTATTGTAAAATGAATCTAGCCAAAATTCTCGTATTTTATTTTCAAACTTTCCAGCAAAATCAATCCGACCCTTATTCCTAATTTTTTCAAATCCATCATCCTTCCAATAACCAAACCAACTTTTTTTGTTTTCATTGTGTGGCTTATGGGCTTCTAAAACTATTATACAAGTAACAGTTCCAGCTGGATAAAACAACTCATCTGGCATACTCATAACCGCTTTCAAAGTATGATTTTTGAGAATCTCTGTCTTTGAAGAATTATTTGCTAAGTTTGACATTACTGTAGACTGTGGAATAATGGCAACACATAAGCCTCCAACTGTAAGAGAATTACATAATTTATTAATAAAAACTAATTCCTTTTCTTCTTCTTTTTTCTGGCTATATGGTGGATTTATCATACCTACATTACAACCATAGCTTTGTAATTTTTCGGTGGGAATATCAAAGCAGTTGTTTTGAAACAAATTGGTTTTGCCATCGCCTCGAATAATCATATTAGCACAAGCTAGAGCGAACATGTTGGTTTGGGTTTCACATCCTACAAGGCTATTTTGGTAAATGCTGTTGATTTGGGCGACTGTTGGATCGTCGCTTAGCATTTTTTCCATAG
>JAYUKQ010000009.1:0-5963 GCA_043764315.1 bacterium
TCAGAGAACAAAATTTATGTAGACTCCAAAAATACCAATCTTAAAGTTGGTGACAGAGTTAGACTAATAATTGCGGTTAATCCAAATGGAACTATAGGAGAAGCTGAAAAAAACAAAATTGTTATTTATGATGTAGCCAAAAAAGTTGACCTTGGAGATGATGGTGGATTAATGCCAATAAGATTACCAAAAAGTGATATAACCAAATTCGTTACAGCAGTACCTAGAATGGGAGGTTTGTACAAGTTCAAACTATACAAAGTCAAAGAGGAAGACAAAAATTCCACAACTGTTGGTGCTTTCAACAAACCTGTAACAAACGCTGATGTCAATTGTCCAAATGGTAGCGTTGAAGGTAATTCTGCTGATGGTTTGGCTGATAACGACTTTGCTGGGATTATGAAAAAAATATCCACCGTTTATAACAAACAATGTGGATCATATATTGATAGTCAAAAAATTATTGGCAAAGCTGGGGTAGGTTGGCAAACAAAAGATTTGCGACCTCCAAGTGGTACAGGTTGTTGTTATGGAGCAGTTTGGGCGGGATTATTAATCAACAAACTCGGTAACCCTAATAGTGCTTGGGCAAAAGCCTTTCCAGTTATTGACTCCGCAACGGGAAATACTGGTTCTTACGCTGTTGACTTTCACAAAGCTATGCAATTAACCTCATCTAGTGGAAAGAAATACTATGAAGAAGCTGGTTTGATTTTTTCTACTGATTTGGCTTCTGCACCAATTGGAGCAATTGCGGTTGTGAATGACGTTTCACCACCATATGGTGATATTAATGTCAAAACAGGTGCCAATGAATATGTTAATTATGCAACTATGGGTTTTATGAGTGACAAAAAAACTGCACTAGGAGTGTATTATCCAAAAAAATAAGTTTATGACTAAAAAAATATTATTAATTACAATAATTTCTATTTTAACACTATCTATTATTTCAGGTACTGTGTGGTTTATTTTGAGCTCTAACAAACCTAAAGACAACAGCGAAAATGTGGTTACTTCATCTAGCAATAGTAACAGTCAAAATTTTTCTTTTCCTGATGATCGTGTTGATAACAGTATTGTATCATCGCCCAAAACTTCTACATCATCCAGTAGTCAAGCTTATCAATCCTCAAGATCAAATCTTTCTCAAACTAATTCAAAATCAGTTGCTAATTCAGTTGGTTCAAAAGACACAACAGTTTCATCTGTAAAGACTTCTTCAGCGTCTATTGTAGTTAGTCAAGAGCAAAAAATTATTTTAGATAATACTAAGTTTACTTTTAAGAATAATGATAAATTAGTTTATACTGATAAGTTAATACCTAGCTCTACACCTATTAAGATTGTTCCCACAAGTGAATTACAATATCCTCAAATCAATTCAAAAAATATTTATATTTCAACTTCTGATAGTGTTTATAGTTTTGGAGATGGTGTGGTTGGTGTGTACGAAGTGTCTGATGAAAATAGGTTTTATAGAATTGTTCAAACGGCTGACATAACTGGATTCTCAAAGCTTTTTGCAACAGATCAAAATTTTAAAAATCCAAAAAGAATTTATCTAGAAATAGAAGGCTTGCAGTTGGGTAACCTAAAACGCATTAACAACAATGTGTTTGAAGTTACGGCTGTAGAAGGTCAAAAAGTAATGAAGGTTAGAAAATTCCAAATTGATTTGTTCAAAGCCGTGGAATCTCAAATTATTCCAATGTAAAAACAAAAATCACCAATTATAGTGGTGACTATAGACTTGATTCTAACTTAAAACAAGAGACTGTGGATTTTGATCTAATTGCGTATCTTGATCATTTGAGTCAAAAATTGAATTAATTGTTTGAGCAATTGTGTATTCAACTTGAGTGATTGAAGATATCTTGGGAGTGTTATTTATGAAGGGATGAAAGAATGTTCTAACTGTTTCTATTCTTTGTTGAGTTGTGGTTGGATTCAATTGTAGTGATTGTTCTAATGTTGATGTGAGTTGATCCAAAAATTGTTGTACTTTGTCTTCAGTTATAATTTGTGAATGTTTTTGTTGTAATTGAGCTAATTCGTACTTGATCTTTTCCATTATATCAAAAAGTGTTGATTGTGGACAGTTTTTTAAGTCAAAATTATCGATTAAAGTATCGTAATTATCAACTTTTGTTGATGTTTCTTGTGTAGACATTGGATCATGATAGAACAAATTTTATCTTTAGTCAAACCGTTTACTTGAGCCTTTTTTGTAGTGGTATAATTTTTTCGACCATATCTTTGACTTCTGCGGATTCGGGATAAGTCATTTGCTCATAACTAGTTGAAATACAACCTATAGCCACTCCAGTTGCTGCAATCACCTCAAGATCAAAATCATTAACAAATCCATATACGATACCACCCAGTAATCCATCACCAGCTCCAATGGTTTTGACTGTTTTGACTTTGTAAATTGGTGTATATACAATTTTGTTTTCACTTTTCATAATTAGCCCAAGTTCACCGAGTGATAATCCAATATTGGGAATTTTATACTTTTCATAAACTTCTTTGATTGCTATAAGACCATCTGCAACACTATTAATTGGATAACCAACCAGTGATTCCATTTCTTCATCGTTAGGTTTTACAAAAAAAGGTTTGGCTTCAAGTCCAAGTTTGAGTGCTTCACCAGATGTATCCAAAAAGACTTTGGAATTATCAAAACTTTGAATCTTGGTAATTAGTTGAGCATAATAATCTTTGGGAACACCTTGAGGTAATGATCCAGATATAACCCAGATTTGATTTTCACCAAACAGATTATCCAAAAAACTATCCAGTCGTTGACAGTCAATAGATGACATACTTTCGCCAAGTTCGTTAACTTTGATGCTACGATTGTCTTTGTCAAAGATGGAAGTGCACACTCGAGTTTCGTGTTTGACGGAGAATTTCATTAAGTTGATTCCCTCATCTAGTAGTATTGATTCTAAACGACTTCCAGCAAATCCTCCAAGAACTGCAATAGCTGTGTTATTTTGTTTTAGTCTAGTCAAAGCATGTGATACATGAGTTCCTTTACCACCATCTCCAACGTATACTTTGTCGGTTCGATTAGTGTAATGGAATTTGATTTCTGAAACATGTAGAATTCTATCTAACGCCGAATTGAGTGTTAAAGTATATATTTTGGTCATCTAGTTTTGTTTTGGTTGAATTGTAATTGACTTTATATGTATTGTAAAAATGATAATAAAAAAAGCAACCTACTTAAAGTTACAAGTTTATAATCTGCCGTCAAGTCAATTTTTATTTTTAAATTTACAAATCTAGAATTGTCGGTTTGATTCTAATTTGGTTACTAAGTGAGTTGATTTTTGTTTTCCATAGTGCTAAGTCTTTGTCACTTGCTCTTCTGTAGCTATAAAAAGATTCTAACTTGCCATCCATCCCAGTTAGATCAAACACAGTTTTGTACCAAAAATTATTGAGCTGATTACCAAAAATAACTTGACTTTGGAATTTGTTCTTTTCATCAAAAGACACAACTAGACATTTTTTTTCTTTGAGTAGTGGAATTTGGAATCGATTTTCAGTTCTAAAAGCAAAGTTGTTAGTCATGGTGTTTTCGAGCCAACCTTTGAGAGCTGCTGGTACAGAATCAAGCCAAACTGGATGAAATATCGCTATCATATCAGCTTTATTAATTCTAATTTGGTATTCTAGAACTTTGGAATTGTTACTGTCTAGGTTTTGTCCAGCTAAGAATTCTTTTTCTTTGTATAGATCCAAAAAATCAATGTTTAAGCCTTTACTGGCACACTGCGACCCGAAGTAAGAGCATAGGTTGGCAATTTCAGAAAGCCTTTTGTCACTTTCACTAATTGGACTAGCCAAAATCAAAAGTAAGTTAGAAATATATTTGGGCACTTTTAGAATTTGCTGGAATAACCAAGACTTGTCAAAAACTAATAATAATATAACTCTCAAGGCATGTTTAGTACAACATTAACCCTACCAAGATTAGATGATTTACATGTTCATTTGCGCCAGGATGAGATGCTACAATGGACAGCCGACGAAACCTATCGAGGTGGAGCTGGAAGAGTTTTGGCAATGCCTAACCTAAAACCTCCTGTTATTACACCCGAGCAAGCCCTTAATTATAAGTCCGAACTACTCAAAGTTAATTCTAATCTTGATTACTTAATGTGTTTGTATCTACACGATTCCTTAACTTCAGAAGATCTACACAGAGCCACCAAAATGGGTGTCAACAATCTCAAAATGTACCCAGCTGGAGTTACAACCAACAGTCAGTACGGCGTTGATAATATTAAGTCTTTTTATCCACTTTTTGAGACAATGCAAGAACTAGACATGATTTTTAATATTCATGGTGAAGTGCCAAGTGATGACGCTAATAATATCTGCGTACTCAATGCCGAGATTAGTTTTTTGCCACTACTAGAGCAAGTTCACAAAGATTTTCCAAGGCTTAGAATGATTCTGGAGCATATCACTACCAAAGAAGCTGTGAAGTTCGTTGCCAATTCCAATGACAAGATTGCAGCCACAATTACCGTTCACCATTTGGATTTAACTGTGGACAATTGGGCGGGTCAGAATCACAATTTTTGTAAGCCGGTAGCCAAGTATCCTGTTGATAGGAATGCTCTTAGAGATATAGTCAAAACTGGTTCAGCAAAGTTCTTCCTAGGTTCCGATTCGGCTCCGCACAAACGTGAAATGAAAGAAACAGCTTGTGGTTGTGCTGGTGTATATACTGCAACTTATTTGGCAGCTTATCTCGCTGATTGTTTTGAAAGATTGGATTGCTTACCTTTGTTAACTGATTATGCAACTAAGTTTGGAGCTGATTTTTATAGACTTCCATACCAAACTCAAATGCTTAACTTAGAAAGAACTCCGACAGTGGTTGCTAACGAAATTAATGGAGTTGTTCCATTTCGAGCTGGTCAAACCTTGAATTGGAAGTTAGCTTAGACTTTGTGTCATTTGCAAAAATATATTTTCTGGGTTAATATCAAAAATAGTATGAACAAAATATTACCACTCATTAAAGCATTTGAACTTTTAACAGGTGAGCCACACCAAGAACATTTTTTGCTTCCATAACCAAGCGAGCAAGTCTTGATAGCAAAAGCTAAAGAAGCCAGACAACCTCTTTGTCTAAGTGTTAATTCCATTAGTATTATGGCTAGTGCTGAAAGTAAAAATGTAACTAATCGCGAAGCTCTTGATACTTATCTGGCGCAATGCTCATCTGACAATATTGTCTCACAAGCAGACTATGAAACGCTCAATGGAGTTTTGGACAGTCTGATCGAATCCCAAAGCAATACTTCAACTATCCTCACTACACTACTTAACTTACAAAAAACAACAAAAATATCTTCAAGAATACCAGTTGCTGTTCTTAGGACACTTGCAGATTTGGCTTATGGTTCAGGTAACCTTGACCTAGAAGAAGGTGAAGAAAGGAGAAGTAGTGTTGTAGATGGTAGAACTGGACTTGAAGTAGAAGGTGGAGATCCAGAGGAGGAATTTAGAAGAAGAGTTTTGATACGAGCAAGTCAATCAACTACGAAACAAAATCCACTACGAAGACTTGATTAAAATACTAGAACAAAATATTCCAAATAGATTAACTCTTATTAAGAGTTATTTTTGTAAAAGTTAATTACGCAATAATGCCAAGTAGTATTTGAAGGCTGATTTGACCAAAGTGGCAAAAGATAGCTAGCCTAAAGAATATGTTAAGAGCTTTAATTTTTGATTCACACTTTGACAAGCATCGTGGAGTCGTTGCCTTTATTAGGCTTTTTGATGGGTCAATCAAAGCTGGTCAAACAGTTTATCTACTCGCTACTAGTACCAGAATTACAGTTCAAGAAGTTGGAATTTTTGGTCCTGATATGAAGCCAATTGATTCATTAAGTAATGGTGAAGTCGGTTATCTAGTCACAGGTCTCAAG
>JAYUKQ010000010.1:0-5928 GCA_043764315.1 bacterium
TCGGTTGAATTGATCTTCTACATAGAGTAATCGACTATCTTTTCGATTGGTGGCACTACCAGTGTTAAAATTCAAAAACAGGTAATAACTTCGACCTTCCGAGTTAAGAATCGGCTTAGGCAAATATTTCCTTGTTCCATTGAGAATGTAAAAAAAAGATAAACTATAATCTTTGTTAAGTGATCTAGTTTTTGGGTTAACTAATTGCGTAATTTGCTCATCAGTTAAAGTAATTTTTAGTTTGAGATCTTTTTGCTTATCAAAAATAGAATTCCAGTTGGCTCTTGGATAATCTTGAATCGAGACATTGGATCCAATTTTGGCAAACGATTGAATATCTAACTTAGCAATACTTTCTTGCCTAATACCTAGAGAGACTTTTGGAGTTTCAGCACCTTCACTTGTAATATTAAGACTTTTTGAACTTTGACCAATTCCTATTGCTTGAGTTGTACCAATTGCTGTAGGTTTGGGCTCTTGATCGGTTGAATTAGAGTTTGGGAGAGTTATCGACTGACTTTGATTATTTTGTTTGGATTTTGTAGTTGTACGTTCTTGAAAATCACTTTTTCGAGTCTGACTACTAATCGTTACCACATCAGAATTTTTGTGACTTGAACCAACGGCAATAGATTCCTCTTTTTTGGTTCCAAAAGTAACAATATTATTAGCTGCATTAAGGCGACCACTTTTACCAACTGCGTGAGCTCCAGAATCTTGGATTGCTTTGTTGCCAAGGTCGCTAAGAGTAACTACTTTATCACTTTTTGAAGGTGTTGGAAGTGTAGAACCCAAAGGCTTGTTGAGGTAGAATAGTCTGTATTTTGGACGGTGCAAGTGAATCATAAATTCTGTATTTTGAGTTCTTGATCAGAAAGTCTAGGTTAGATATACACAATTGTATCATAGCTTCCACCTTTGGACAAGAAAAGTCATATTACACTATATTTTTGGGAGAAAATTGTACGCGAACCAACCAGATAATCGAACGTAGGTTTGATCCACTAAGCTTATTTTCTAATTCCAGTACTTGAAATTATCCAAACTAAACACTAGATTCCAGAATAAATTAGATTTGTTTTACAGCTTCTACTTTATTTTTTACACAACAATTTTTTAATAAACGATTAATTTTTAATGTTAATTTGTTTTAGAGTAAAAACTTGGTCAAAGTTCATATAGATTTGGGTGTAATACTAAAAATATTAGTCAAATAACACAATAATAGCTTGTTACCATAGTAGCTTGTCCAAAGCCAAAAAATAAGTTACGCTAAAATACATGAAACCAGAAACGATGATATTCCCACAAAATTCAGAAGCTGTAACAAAAACTAACTCCAGTTCTTTGAGTCAACTTGGTAGTATGAGACAAGAAGCCAATGGTCAAAATGAAAACGGCGGAATCGGTGGATGGTTGAGTGAAAAAATAACATCTAGCTTTCAATCTCTCTTCAAACTAAAAAAAGAGACGGGTAAAAATCTGAATCCTGGAGAAAGTCCACAATCAAACTTAGGACTCAAAGCTGTTGATTTTTTGAAATCTAAAATGCATAATTTAGTTCACAAAAACTTAATGTACGCTTAACCGACACTTGATCAAAAGTTCGTATAAATTTCCCATATAAGGGAATTCTTTTTACAAAAAAACTAGCCTGCAAGAGACTAGAATCAAAAAAATTATGAATTGGTGCCGCGGGAGAGACTCGAACTCTCACACTATTGCTAGCGGCGGATTTTGAGTCCGCTGTGTCTACCATTTCACCACCACGGCAGATTTTGAACAAAAATTTAGATGTAATTTTGGTGCGGTCGAGAGGAGTTGAACCTCCACAGGATTACTCCCGCTACCACCTCAAGGTAGTGCGTCTACCATTTCGCCACGACCGCTAAGATTGTTAAATAACAGAGTTAAAAACGATATTTGGTATATCAATATGGTGCGCGAGGAGGGACTTGAACCCTCATACCCAAAGGCGCTAGCTCCTAAGGCTAGTGTGTCTACCATTTCACCACCCGCGCAATTATCTGTAAAAAGTAAATGTTGTCTAATAGAATGGCGGAGACGAAGGGATTCGAACTCTCGATGGCTTTCACCATACTTCCTTTCCAGGGAAGCGCACTAGACCACTATGCGACGTCTCCATTTTTCTGGACAACTTCAGTAGTTAGAAAGAATTTGGCTTTTATGTCAAGCTCTAGTGAAGGCTTTGACTATTAATAATTAATCAAGTTAAATATAACAAGTTAAAACAAAAAATAAATAAAAACTATGCCAAATAAATTCAATAACATAACAGAAGATCAGTACAATGAACTTAGCGAATTCAATCATGAATACGAACAAGCAATGATTCTCACACAACAGATCCAACACCCTTCAGTCACGTTATACGGTGGTGCCAAACTTGGAGAAGATACCCAAACCTACAAAGAAATCTACTCTCTAGCCAAAGAACTTGGTAAAAATGGTTGGTCAGTTCTAACCGGTGGTGGACCTGGAATAATGGCAGCTGGCTTAATCGGAGTCAAAGCTGGTGGTGGTCAAGCAGTCGGATTCCGGCTAAGACTTAGTGGTGAAGATCCAATTACAGAAGGAAATATTGACTTTAGATTCGAGCATTTTCCACCTCGTAAGTATGCTCTAAGACAATCTAATATATATATCTATTGCCCTGGTAGTGTAGGAACTCTTGATGAATTGATGGAGAATTTGGCATTATCCAAAACCAACAAAATGCCTAACAAAAAAATTTATCTTTACGATTCTAGTTATTGGAAAGGATTAACTGACTGGATAGAACAAACCATTATTCAAGAATGGAAACTTGGCGATCCAAGTCTAAAAAATTTGTACCAAATAGTTGACTCCAAAGAAGAAATACTACAAGATTTATTTGGTTTATAATGAATAATTATACCTTAATATATGTCAACTTTCTTTATTTGTAATTAATATGTTATATGGTAACAACTCAACTACCAAAATACCAATTCAAATTAATCAACTACCAAAAAGCTCATATTTTACTGGGTGAAAGAATCAAAATACTTAAAGCAGATCCTGATAATGAACTAATCCAAGCTGCAATTATCCAAACCTTTGAGTTTACATTTGAGCTGGCGTGGAAACTAATCAAATCTTATATGTCTTTCAAAGGAATCGAGACTGAAGCATTTCCTAGAGATGTAATCAAAACTGCATTTCAAAACGGTCTAATATCTGATGGTAAAGTTTGGTTAGAAGCACTCGAAGCTCGAAACAAAACCTCACATACATACAATGGTAATTTTGCAAGGCAACTAACCACCAATATAATCCAATTATATTATCCTGCATTTGAAGAAGTCTACAAATTAATAAAAACTGATTATGACCAAGAATAATACAGGAATCTCAAGTGAACAAATAGCAATCATTTACAATATTCTAGCGTATTATCCAACAGTAGTGACAGTCAAAGTTTTTGGATCACGAGCTAAAGGAGATTACCGCAAACTATCTGACTTGGATCTTGTGGTTATAGGCACAGGTCAAGATCAAATAAGTTCTATTCTTGGAGATATTGATAATTCTAATTTTTTATACAAAGTTGATATTACTGGTTACGATGCTACCACCCAAAACCAACTTCTAAAATCTGAAATTGATAACTATTGTCAAGAATTCTGGCAAAGAGATGAATCTCTGATTAATCAGTCAATCTTAAAACAAAGTCAAGAAGATATATGGTATGACAAATCAAACAAAATATTTTAGCAATAAGAAAGTCTAGGATAAAAAATCTAGCTGTAACAAAAGTTTAAAGAAAACACTCCATGAAAGACTCCATTATCGTTCCGATGGGGATTTTTTATTGCAAAAGTAAAATGCTTAATTGACAGCTAGTAAGTTTTTTCGGTAAGTTTAAAACATTATTTAAATTCCTATCATAAACTTTAATATGTCTAACAACCTAAAAGAAATAACCAAACAAATCAGATATAATATCCTAAGATCAACCACTCAAGCTGGCACTGGTCACCCAACTTCGTCACTTTCAGCTGTGGAAGTCATGACTCAAATGATGTTTGGCGGTTACTTCAAGGCACAACTGGATAATCCAACAAATATTAATAATGATAGACTGATTTTTTCTAAGGGTCATGCTTGTCCCCTACTCTACTCAATGTATTACACACTTGGTCACGTTAGCGAATCAGAACTAATGAGTTTAAGGCAATTCGATTCTATCTTAGAAGGGCATCCTACAATGCGCTGGGCATATACAGAAGCTGCCACTGGTTCACTCGGTCAAGGTCTTGGAATTGCCTGTGGAATGGCTCTGGGGATTCAAAAAGAATTTGCTAATATGGAAGCTTATCCTAATGTCTGGTGTTTACTCGGAGATTCAGAGATGGCAGAAGGAAGTGTGTGGGAAGCGATGAATTGTGCTAGTTACTATAATCTAAATAACTTAATTGCGGTTGTAGATATGAATCGTTTGGGTCAGAGAGGTCAAACACAACTTGGTCACGACTGCAACAATCTAGCAGCTAGAGCTGAAGCATTTGGTTGGGAAGTCTGGACTTGTGACGGTAATAACTTGGATCAAATCAAAAAGGTCTACGATGAAATGTTCAATAGTATAACTAGCCAACCCAAAATGTTAGTTGCCAAAACTTTCAAAGGAGCTGGAATTAGTTTTTTGGAAGATCAAAATGGTTGGCACGGCAAATCTCTTTCAGTTGATGATTGTGACAGAGCTATACGTGAATTAGGTGATTTTGATCTTAATCTAAGAGGAAGTATTGAGCATCCTGAAACCAATTTGGAAACCAAAAAGATAAATTTGGAATTCAATCCAATTGATTACTCCAAACAAATCCAAGTGGCGACTCGCAAAGCCTACGGTAACGCTCTCAATAATCTTGGTGCTAATTCCAATGTTGTTGCACTGGATGCTGAAATGAACAACTCCACTTATAGTGACATTTTTGCTAAGCACTATCCAGATCAGTATTATGAAATGTTCATAGCTGAACAAAATATGATTTCAGTAGCAACTGGTCTAGCTAGAATGGGTAACATTCCTTTTGTTTCAACTTTTGCAGCTTTTTTGACTAGGGCAGCTGACCAACTTAGAATGTCTCAATATTCTCACACCAATCTCAAAGTTATGGGTTCACACTGTGGAGTTTCGATAGGACCTGACGGTTCAAGTCAAATGGCACTGGAAGATATATCACTATTTAGAGCAATTCTTGGTTCTGTGGTGTTGTATCCTTGTGACGCAGTAAGCACTGATCGACTGGTACAAGTTATGACAAAACACCAAGGTCTAACCTATCTTAGATGTACACGAGCTGAAACTCCAATCATCTACAGTAATGAAGAAACTTTTGAAATTGGTGGAGCCAAAACAGTTGTGTCAAGTTCAAGTGATCTGATAACTATTATGGCAGCTGGAATAACACTACATGAAGCAATTGAAGCATCTCAACGACTAAAAAAAGATGGAATCAATATACGAGTAATAGATATGTATTCGATCAAACCTATTAACAAAACCATTATAGAAAATTCATGTCGCGAGACTCAAGCTATAATCGTAGTTGAAGATCACTACTTAGAAGGTGGTTTGTATGAGGCAATTTGTAGTAGTGGTGTTGTATTCAAACCTATTCATTCACTCGCAGTTACCAAAATGTCCAGAAGTGGAACACCAGCTGAACTAATGAAATATATGGAGATAGACGCAGAAGCCATTGTTAATAAGGTCAAAGAATTGTTGAGTAAATGATGTAAAAACAAATTAGAGAGTTTCTTTTGAACTTTTTTGAAGTTAGCTACTTTTAGATTGTTTTTTTGAGTTTGATTGCATAAATCTTCAACTTGCTATATAATACTTTTATAAACATAAAAAAATAAAAATAAAAATGAGCTATT
>JAYUKQ010000011.1:0-22001 GCA_043764315.1 bacterium
CTATTCCAACTCTTGGAATCTGTCTTGGAATGCAAGGAATATGCCATTATTATGGTGGTCGTGTAATTCCAGCTTCGCAACCAATGCACGGCAAAATCTCAACTCTTACTCACTCAAGTCAAGATATATTCAAAAACATTCCACAAGACTTGGAAGTTATGCGTTATCACTCGCTGATTTGTACGGATTTGCCTGATTGTCTGGAGGTTATTGCCACAGCTAATGACGCAACTGTAATGGCTCTAAAACACCAAAAATACCCCATTACTGGAGTGCAATTTCATCCCGAATCGTTTGCTACAGAGTGTGGCGAGATTATGATTCGGAATTTTTTGAGTTAGGTTTAGTCTTTTACTGGTTTTATGCCGTCTTCTGTTCTCATAATTGTTACGCTTATAACTTCTCCTGTAGGAGTGACTGATTCAATTGTAATCTTAGTTCCAACTTCTGCTTCTTTTAAAATTGCTACTATTGCTTCAATTTTAACACTTCTCGTTTCTCCTGGTTTTGGTGATATTTCTGACATAGTGTATTATTAGATTTGAAATAACTCCAAAGCTAACACACACACACACTACTTAGTCAAATCAATTAACCATTCTCTGAATCATATAATTCTTGGCAGCAAGTGCTATTTGAGTATCTACTTTGGCTTGTTTGATCATATAGTACAGCCCAACTCCGATTTCATCTTTGGCTTTTTTGACTTCGGCAACTTGATTAATTAACCACATTGTTAATTCTGGATTCTTCGGCAAACACGAGCCATGGAGGTAAGTTCCAACGGCATTTTTGTAGACGCAACCTTCAGTTTTTTGCGAAAAATTGTTACCATAACCTTTGATTACTTTACCGAGTTCTTGAGCTTCATCGTTGATAAAATAAGTTTGTCCGCCATGATTTTCAAAACCCACTAGTTTGCAACCAATAATTGGCGATTCTATCAAAAGATTGCCAATGCAGCGTGATTTGACTTCAGCATCTGGGCTTCTAGTGATCACAGGAAATATCTCCAAGCCTGGCATTATCTCACCAGTTGAATCAATGAATTCATACCCAAAAAGCTGATAACCTCCGCAGATTGCCAGAACTGCCATGCCATTGTTTACTAACTGTTGCAATTCTTTTTTGTGAGTTAGTAGATCGTCGACAATTTTGGCTTGGTCTCTATCTTGTCCGCCACCAATGAACAAAAAGTCATTTTGAACAGGTAGGGATTCTCCTATCTCCACGGTTTGATATATATAATCCCAGCCAATTTGTTTGAGAGTGTGTTGTATTGTCAGAATATTGCCTTGATCTCCGTATATTGAGAGTTCTTTTGGATACAAGTGAGTAATATAAAACTTATTGGTCATTGCCCAAAATAATCCATTAGCAAGGTTTTTTTGTCAAAAATTAAACTTGTATATTCGGCTTATGTCTTGACAAAGTAGCGACTTTTTGTAATTATACCTTAAGTTGACTCAAAAAGTTAATAAAAACCTGACTTGTATAACATCCGTGATTGGCCGAGTGGTCAATGGCAGCAGACTGTAAATCTGTAAAGTCCCTGGTTCGAATCCAGGATCGCGGACCATTTTGTCTATAGTCAAAATCTCAATTAAATACTTATTTAATAGTTAAAACCTGCGGGATTCGTATATCGGCTAATACCTCAGCTTTCCAAGCTGATGAGAAGGGTTCGACTCCCTTATCCCGCTCCAACTACAACTTACAACTTACTTCATTCTTATATGAGGTATTTTTTTTGACTAATATTTGCTTAATAATTAACTCTTTTTCATTTTCTTAAACAAAGCAAAAAATCAGTATATACCCAAATTTATATTAATCTTGACCAAACTTTGACTCAAAAATATTTTAATAATAAGAATTAGTGAGTTATCAAAAAGTTTTTTTTGTAAAAGAAGAAGAGTAAAAAAATAATATTATTCAAAACTAATCAGAGTATCTGTAGACGTGAGTAGATAATTTTAGTGGCGATTAAAAATCTTAGATATTATTATTTGGAGTAATAATCTAAATTATTATTTGTAAGATTAATCAATAATTTGTTGACAATAAAGCCAAATTCCAAGATTGTAATGAATATGTTCCAAAATGTTCCACTTAGAATAGAGACCAACTTCCACGATCAAAAATTAACTTTAGAAACAGGACTTTTGGCTCAACAAGCCACTTCATCAGTCATTGCTACAATTGGTCAAACTACAGTCATGGCAAATGTCGTCATTGGCAAATTAGATACCAAGCTAGACTACTTTCCATTACAAGTGATATATGAAGAAAAGATGTATGCTAGTGGTAAAATTAGAGGCTCAAGGTTTGAAAAAAGAGAAGGAAGACCTAGTGACGGTGCAATATTAGCAGGAAGAGCTGTAGATAGATCGCTTCGATCATTGTTTAACCCTGATTTTAGGAATTCAATACAAGTTGTTATCACTGTTTTGTCCGTGGATGAAGTTAATACTCCAGATGTTTTGGCAATTATTGCAGGTTCTGCAGCTTTGAGTTTGGCTACTTCAGATTTTCAAGGTCCAGTAAGTGGTGTTAGAGTTGGTCTTTTGGCTAATTCAAAATTAAGAATTAAGAATGGAGAATTAGATCAAGCTAATATTCAAATTTTGAGCAATGATTCTTCACTTTCTACTGAAGATTACGAATTAGTTATCAATCCTTCATATACCCAAATGTCTAATTCTGATTTAGATTTGGTTATTAGTGGAGATGGTAAGAATATTATGATGCTTGAAGCTGGGGCTAATATTATTTCTGAAGAGATTATCTCCAATTGTCTAGACAAGGCTTGCGCGGAATTAGAGTTTTTGACTAACTTCCAAAACGATTTTATACAGCAGGCTCAAGCTAAGAATCTTGCCAAAAGAATTGCCTTGACACCCGTTACACTCAATCCAATATACATAACTTATTGGTCAGACTTCGAGCATCAGATTGAAAATATTTTGTATTCTAATCTTGCCAAAGATGATAAGTCAGCTGCGTTGAATGTCTACGAAAGTCATCACCGAAAAGGTTTACAATTAGCCAAAAAATACAAGACTAATCTCAATCCAGAAATTAGAGAAGAATTAGAGGAATTTGATCCTTCCTTAACTCAATCGCTTTTGAATTTAGTAGAATCCGAAAACATTCTCTTTGAAGCAGACGAGAATCTGTACAAATCATTCCAAGATTACCTCAAAAAAATTGTTCAAAAAAATATCCTCAAACATGAAAAAAGAGTTGACGGTCGTCGCTTGGATGAGACTCGGGCAATTAGTTGTCAGGTTGATGTTTTGCCTCGTGTGCACGGCTCAAGTCTATTTAATCGTGGAGAAACTCAAGTTATGAATGTGTTGACACTAGGAACACTACGTGAAGCTTTGACATTAGATGGAATGGAAGAATTCGAAATGGATGAAAAAAGATATCTTCATCACTACAACTTTCCAGCTTATTCTGTAGGTGAAACTGGTCGCTATGGTAGTCCAAGTCGTAGAGAAATCGGTCATGGTTCTTTGGCTGAAAAAGCTTTGGTTCCAGTATTGCCGACTGAAGATGAATTTCCTTACACAATGCGTCTTGTCTCTGAATGCCTCGGCTCCAATGGTTCGACTTCTATGGCATCAACATGTGCTTCAACTTTGAGTCTTATGGCTGGTGGAGTTCCCCTCAAAGATATGGTTGCTGGAGTTGCAATGGGATTAGTTCTGGAGCAGCCAACCAATAATCTAGGTGATTTGTCGGAACTAGTTGTACAAACTGATAATTTGACACTAAAAGCTGTAACCGCTGATGATGCTGAATTTATTATAGAATCTCTCAATCCACAAGTTAATCAATATTTGAGTTTTAACGCTTACACAGATATTAATCTGGCTCATAAATATATTAACGAAGGTATCAAAAAAATGAAATCTGGTGATAGCCTTTTGATGGTTGCAACTAATCAATCTGATCAAAAAGTTGGAATGTTTAGCATTGGCTCTTTTGGAGATTCTAAGTTAAAAAATGGCTTATGGTTGAATCAGAATTTTTGGAATCAAGGTTATGGCTATGAAGGAATGCAAGCTCTAATTAGTTGGGTTGAAAAAAACTGCACTTATCAGTATATCGAATATGATGCATACACAGAGAATATAGCAACTCAAAAAATTGCAATCAAATGCGGAGGTGTTTTAGTTAGAGATTCTTTTGAAAAATACCATCCTCTCAAAAAAGAACTTTCTAAATTAAATACTTATCATATTCCACATCCAATTTACACCACAACCTTCAAAACATTAACTGATATTCAAGGATTAGAAGATCATCTTGGTGACATGGATTTCAAAGTTACAGGAACTCCACTTGGTGTAACGGCAATTCAATTAGACAACAAAGTCGCAGGACTGACTCCAACTATCCTAAAACAAGCTCTCATCGAAGCTAAAAAAGGAAGAATGCACATTCTCGACATTATGAAAGATTCTATCAATCTCCCACGTCAAGTTGTGTCTGAATTTGCTCCTGTGGTGGCTCATATTCAAGTTCCCGTTCACAAGATTGGTGATGTAATTGGTAGTGGCGGCAAAATAATCCGTGGAATTGAAGAAAGATTCGGCACCAAAGTTGACCTAGAGAACGAAACGGGCAAAACCTATGTTTACGGCAAAAATCCAGAAGTTGTCAATCAGTGCAAAGAGTATATCGCTTCCCTTATTCATGAATTTGTAGTTGGTGATAAAGTTACCGCCAAAGCTTTGAGGATAATGCCTTTTGGCGTGTTCGTTAGTATGGATGGAACGAGTAGTGAAGGTATGATTCATATTTCCAAGTTATCTAATCGCAGAATTGAAAAAGTGGAAGATGTAGTCAGAGTGGGTGATGAATTCCAAGCGACGATTATCGAAGTTAAAAGTAATGGAAACGTTGCCTTAAGTGCCAGTTTTGAATAGAATATCCCAAAATTAACAACAACAAAGACCTCTTTAATCAGAGGTTAATTTTATGTGTATGGTTTGTAGGAGTGGTAACTATTAAAGTTTTTTATAGCAATTAGTTAGTGTGAATTGCATATCTTTTTGACTGGCGAATTTCAAATCAATTTTTTGGGAAATATTAATAATATCGTCAATTTCAAAACATTCATCCATATGCAAATCATGGAATTTTAGTTGTAAGTTGCGTTTACCTTGTTTGATTGCTTCACCTTTGGTTTTGGCTAGCACTAGTATAAATTCATGTATTTCGGCTAATTGATTAGGCAAGTAACCACCAAAATTCAGACAAAAAAGTGAATATTCTTTGTTTTCAGTATCCACGCTATCTTGACTAGTTTCTATTTCAAAATATCCATCTAAGTGAGGTCTTCCAGTTCCAAACCAGTTATTAACACAAAATTCATAGCACGATTCGATATCTTGACCAACTGTAAACACTAGATCGTGGACTTCAATGTTGGTTTGGTTATGACTTCCACCGAGATAAATTGCATATATTTTGTTATTTTGTTGGGTATTAGACATATTGGTTAAAAATTTGAATTATTGGATTTGAAATACAGCTTTGGTCAGAGAAGTGGTTTGTTCCACAATTTTGACACTCATGTTGATTTGAATTATCAAAGGCTTTTTCTCCTGAAGAAATAATTGGAGTATGGCAGCTATCACAAATCAAATAACCGACATCTAAGTTTCTATTAGCTTTCAAATCTCTTTGAAATGCAAAATTAGTTGCCATTAATTCTGTTATTGTAAAACCATCTAAGCGTATTTCTGTTGCTGTAAAATCTTGCACTACTTCACCATTTTTGTATATGTGATAATGAACGCCAGTTTCTTCTAATCTATTTCCAGTTTTAAAAAAAGTAGGAGTGCAGGCAATGATCGCAAATGAATCTGCATTTTTTAGTTTTGAAGTATTTGCAACTATAGTTGGTCTGATAATTTCACCAGTAGCTACTCTATTTTCAAATTCAGAAGAGAGTAGTTGCCTTATTCTATCATCCCTTGCTTTGTCAGTACCAAAAGTTGCTATCGATTCTTTATTTTTTATGCTCAATTTGTCAAAAGTTGAATCTATAATTTTTGCACCATTGGGAGTTATTCTGGTATGAATGTGTAGACCATTTATTTTGCTGATTTAAATCTATCCAATCATTTGAACTGGTTAACAATCCTCTCACAGCTTCCCAGATATAAACATCTGGAGTTTCTTGTAAGTCAATCTCTAACAATGTTTCAAAAAGCTTCTCTTTCTCTCTCTGTATACTTGTTTTTACCTTGAAGGTAATCTAAGTCTTCATATTTTGGTAAATGCAATTCGAGTATAGACATCGGTACTAATTGATAGCGGAGTTGGAGCTTTTTGTCAAAACTACTACATTTTCAATAGTGTAACAACTCATTATTCTCCCTTAGTTTGGCTTTACCAAAACTCAAAATGTCTTAACAATAATTATCTATGCATGTCAAAATTCATCCTTCCTGGCAAAACCTTTTGCAATCAGAATTCGATCAGCATTATTTTGAAGAATTAGTTGCCAAAGTCAAACAAGAATACTTAACTTGTCCAGTTTTTCCTCAAGCTAGTAATATATTTAGGGCTTTCGATCTTGTTCCTGTTGATCAAGTCAAAGTAGTTATTCTTGGTCAAGATCCTTATCACACACCTAGAGTTGCCGACGGTTTGGCATTTAGCTCTATTGCTTCCAACCCAGTTCCACCAAGTCTTAGGAATATCTACAAAGAAATAAAATCAGAGTTTCAGTTAGACAATTACTTATACGAAGCTAACCCAGATTTGACTCGTTGGGCAGAGCAGGGCGTATTGTTACTTAATAATACCTTGACTGTTCGCAGTGGCGAAGCTAATTCGCATGCCAAATTCGGCTGGGACATATTCACTAATTCTGTAATTAAGATTCTTTCTAATCACCAATCTAATCTTGTATTTATTCTATGGGGAGGATTTGCCCGTACCAAAAAAAACTTGATTGACCCAAATCGTAATCACTTAATCTTAGAGTCAGCTCATCCATCACCACTATCAGCTCACAACGGATTTTTTGGTAATAATCATTTTACTCAAACTAATCAATTCTTAACTAACAATAATTCCACACCAATTAATTGGTAAAAAATACCCCTCCATAAATTTGCAAATTCTTGACCACTATTTTTAGTTAATTCTCAATAAACAGATGAACTATTTCCTTTCTAACTCTTCTCAACAAATCACAGTCAATTCTTTTGGTGGTCAAATAATCTCTTGGCAAGCTAAGGTTAGAACTGATATTCAATCTATTTTTTATACTTCTAACAATCCAAAGCGATCTGGAATGCCTTTGATGTTTCCTTTTTGCGGTCCTTTAGCTAATGGAGTTTTTGGTTATTCCAACCAATTAATGCCTCAACATGGTTTTGCTCGAAATATAGATTGGAAGCTAGAGTCACAAAATGATACCAGTTTAACTTTGGTTTTGAACTACATGGATCTGGAATCTAAGTGGCGAGAAGCTTATCCTTTTCAATTCGAACTTAAGTTAATAGTTGAACTTTTGGATGATGGACTTAGAACCAAATTGGAAGTTTATAATTGGGATATGCACAATCTACCAGTTAGTCCTGGTTTTCATCCTTATTTTGCAATTGCAAGTGAGTCTAAAGATACTCTAAAAATTACCAATACTCGATTCGATGCCAAGCTTTTGCCTTGGTCTACAGGTGTTGAAGCTCAATTTTTGTCTAATCCAAAAGAGTTTATGATTCAATCTAAGAATTTCAATTTGTCGTGCAGTGACGAGTCTAATATTAATGGAAAAAATTTGGTTTGTGATCTTCTTACAGTTTGGTCTGGTGAAATTGGTGATTTTGTGTGTATAGAACCAATGAGTCAGCGTTTTGACAGTATTAATACTAGTCCAATATTAATTCCTAGCGGCGAAGTTTACAACTTGGATTATACTTGGAAGATAGTCTAACAAGTATTCAGCCAACTAAAAAAAATCCTTGAAGCTGGATTGGTGCAAATGATATATTCTTATGATTTCAAAACCCAAATATCAAAATTGCCAAAAACCGCTCAAATCAATTCAACTATATAATCTCCAAGCCTTTGGCTCAACCCTTTAAAAAAAGTAACTTAGTTCTAAGTGATTTTGAAGTTGAGGATTTAGTTGGAGTTTTTATATTTGATTTTATAATTTAATTTTTTGAACGTTTCAACCAAAACTTATTCTACATTTGCTTTTTTTAATTTTTTTTTGTAAAAGTCTAAAAAACCAACTAATACAGTCTATTAATTTCGTAATTCAATTTGGCATAATATTTATCTAGGGAATCTTTATCAAAATTAATTTTGGCGACTTGGATATTTTTCTTTTTGGATTCTGTTATTTGTATAATCTTCTCTAGCCAACTATCTTGGTTTTGATTATCTAGAATTGTAAATCTATCTTTGACCAGTTCAGCATTTAATTCTTGGTGACTACCATTAAGCGGTACCAAAAAGGATATTTGTTTAGACTGGCTTTGTATGAAAAGTAGTTCCGAAATAGATCCTAGACCAGCTCTACATAAAACTACATCGACTCGAGCTAAAACTTTTGGCATATCTTCAAAGATAGCTTCAGTTTGATAGTAATCTAGGTTTTGCTGGTTAGTAGTTTGACTATTAATTGTTCCAGTCAAATGAATTATTCTGAATTTTTGAGTTAGTATTTCAAAATTATTTTTTACCCAAATATTAATTTGAGTTGCTCCACTTCCACCACCAAAAATTAAAAATAAAGGTTTGGTCTCAAATATAACATTGGTTGAGTTGGTTTGCAGATTAGTAACAGCATGTAGAATTTTTAGATTTGCAGGTATTTCTTTAGCTTTAGTTTGGTGTAAGTTTTGGTGATATTCGTTGTTTAGATCGATTCTATTAATGAACAGTTCTAAGTGTCGATTTTTTAGATTCGACGTAGGGTTATAATTCTGACTCAAAATAGGATTAGGAATTACTTGGCAATTTTTGAATTTGGGAAATTTTTGTTTGGTGTATTCAAAGACACAGCTGCTAATGTCGGCAGCTTTAATAGTTAATTTGTTAGCTAAACCTGGTTGCGGATCTTGTTGATGAACGACAATTAGTGAGTTTGTCCAGTCCAACCAATTAGTGAATCTGGTTGCCATGATTACTGGAACTGCCAAAAAAGAACCTGTAGAACACACTATTGCAGGTTGATATTTGAGCAACAATTGAATCGACTTAAAAAAGGAATAGATTACTAAAAATATAGTTTTTATAGATTGATAAAGTAATTTTAAAATATAAAGTAGGTCTTTTGATTGGAAGGTTAGAATGTCTAATTTGGCAATTGGCAAAAACTCAATTGGAAGGTTGTTGCTTTCAGTTAATTTGGATTCAAAGCTATTTTTGACACCAATTAAAATTGGATTAATTTGTTTTAAATTTTGAGTTATTGCTGGAATTGGAAAGTATGGTCCACCTGTTAATCCGCATATAAAAAAACCGTTTTTTTTGGTCATGTAATTGTTATTATAAATTTAGTATTTAGTGATTTATTTATTTGACAACATGGTTATGGTGACTTAGTCTTTAGACCAATATGACTCATTCAGATTCAGCAACTCTTAAAAATTTAAGACCAAATCCATTTTTTACATTTTTGGAAGTTATAGGAAATTTATTTTGGATTTTAATTCTACTAATAATAATTTTAAGGGTTTTTGTGTATCAACAAGTTCAAGTTGATGGTCTAAGTATGTTTCCCAATTATACTGACAAAGAATATTTGCTCATGAATCAGCTTGATAAAAATTTTCACCGAGGTCAAGTTGTAGCTGTTTTTGCCCACCGCAAATTCGCTAATGAAGTCGCTCACAAAATGAATCCAATTCAAGGGTACTTGGCTAGATTCGATTGTAACAATCCTCAAAGCCGCCAAGAAGAAGAGTGTCACGCCAAATTTTATCTTAAGAGAATTATTGGCTTACCAGGAGAAGAGATTGAAATAGTTGGAGGGAATGTTGTAATTTATAACAAAGAAAATCCACAAGGTACGGTTTTGGTTGAATCATATATTCCTAAGACTACTTTTGAACAAGAAGAAACTCGATCTTATTACCTGCCTAAAACCAAGATTCCTGAAAAAGAATATTTTTTGATGGGTGATAATAGAAGTAATAGTATGGATTCTAGAGCTGTTGGCACCTTTGCTGATTATGCAATCTTTGGTCAAGAGAATTTTAGAATAACACCTTCAATAAAAACATTTGATATACCTACCTATATTTATTCACCTATTTCTGATAGCGTAAAAGAAAAGCTAAACCTGCAAAAAAGTAGTAATTTAATTGTTAATCCTCAATAAACAAATCACATTTTACTTTGTTTTGAAGTATAAAAAATTAGAACTGTATTAGAACTATATCTTAAATTTAAGTTATATTACGTATAGATATTATATTGGTTTGTTAAGGTGTATACTTTTTTTAATTAACAACATACAATTAGTTATGGTAAGTGCTTTGAGTGTATAATTTGAATTTATTTTTAACAATTTAACGCAATTCAAAAGTCCAATATTCTTGACAAGATTTTGTTTTTATGGCTATAGTTTAGCCTGTTGTGTTCACCAATAGCCAAGTTTACTTTAATTTGCATTATGTCTCAAAAAACCTATACCGCCAGCACTGTAATTAGTCACTCACCTAGAAAAACTAGACTTATTATTAACCCAATTCGCAATCAAAGTCTAGACAAAGCTCTATTGATATTAAAAGCAATGAATAAACCTAAAGCTAAACAAATTACAGCACTTTTGAATTCTGCCGCTGCTAATTTGAACTTAGTTGAAGGTGATTATTCTACTTATAAAGTAGCAACTATCGTAGCAGAAGAAACTGGAATCATGTACAGAATGGTACCAAGAGCTAGAGGTTCATCAGCTAGAATTCGCCGCAGACAAAGTAGAGTAAAAACATTACTAACAGTTAACTAAATTCAAGAACCCTTATATATAAAAAGGGTTTTTTAGTTTTAATATGTACGCTATTAATTTTTCCAAGCAAACGTATAAGGTTACTGGTTTAACATTTGTTAGTCTTCTATTCATGTTGACTATCAATCGCTCATTACCAGCTCTAAATCTATCTTCAATTTTTTCTCAAAGATGGGTTAGCCTTTCGTTTATTTTTATTTATACCGTAACATTAGCATGGAGTGTATACACTGAAAATTGGCTCAACAAATATAAAATCGTTAATTTTATCAAAACATACTTAGTTAATATACTTTTACTTTTGTATTTTACAACTATTGATAATCGATTACTTTTTAGTTTTAACATTTTTGGAAATATTATTGATGTTCACACTGGCTGGTCAATTTTTCTTTTATTGTTTATAATTACTTGGAAACATTACTACGTATTTGTCCGACCTACAGCCAAACAACTTTTACTCAATATTGAGGTATTCGTAATAAATTTACTATTTTTTTCTTTAATTTCACTTTTTCAAGTTGATCGCACAGTTGCTAGAACTTTTGGAAATAGTATTTTAACTAGTATCGTTAACCAAAATTCAATTTTATTTTTGGCACTAAACCTTTTGATTATAACAACTTTGTTAATTCTCGAAATTAGCCAATACAATTTCCAAAAAAACATTTACTGGATTCTTCTAATACTATTAGTTTTGCTTGAGTTTATATTTCTTTTTGGTATTGAACCTATAACTTTGATTCAAAATACCAACCACACTTATTGGCACAAAGCATTGTTAATGACTATTGCTTGGAGTTTTGTATATCAAAATATTCGCCGCCTTCTCAAACCAGATCCCAAACAAATTTATCTATCTAAACTTATTTTTAGCAATGCTTACCATGCTATTTTATTTGTTATAATAATCATTTTTACCTAAACTTATATGTCAAGAAAAACCATTGCCCAAAGCTTAATGCAAAACAACGATTCAGATGAAAAAAAGACTAAAAAGTCCTCGGCTGAACGAAAAAGATTAACCATTGGTTCTAGTCGTGCAGTTAAAGTCAAGATACCTAAGATTACTAAGATATTCTCCAAGAAAGATGAAGATGAAGATCCAATTCTCAAGGCTAAAGCTGTTAAAAAAGCTAAAGATATTAAAGATGCTAAAGATATAAGAGATGCAGCTGCCGCCAAAACTGTCGTTGGAGCTAATAAAAATAAAGACTTTTTGGATGATGATTACGCTGCTGCTAAGGCTGCAAAAGGTAATGAGTTAGTTACACGAAAAGGAGTTTTGGGTTTGAATCTAATTTCAACAGCCGATCAAAAAAGAAAAGCTGCCTTAAACGATGATACTATTGAAAATCGTGGTTCCAAACGATATCGTGTAATGGATGATGGCGTTAAAGTAAAAATGAAAAAAGTTACCAAAACACGTGATATTAAAGGTGGTGTCAAAAAGTTAAAAAAATTCATTGAAAACGACGCTTCTCAATATCCCGTGTTTCAATCACAGCCAATCGAGTTTCAACAACAAATGGTAGAAACCATTAAGCAAGGTATTATCCGTGGTTTTGTAACTGAAGATGAACTATTTTTCTGTTTCCCAAAAATTGAAGAGAATATTGATCTTTTGGAAGATGTTTTTGACTTGTGTGAAGATAGTGGAGCCCCAATTAGTTATGATCATAACCTTGAATCATTGTGGGGAGCGACTGAAACTGATGCTCAAGGTAACAGTTTTTTGGTTGAATCCAAAGGTCTTCTGGACGATATTGGTGGTGACAAAATCTTAGGTGGTGACTTAACAGGTGGTGATCTTAGTGATGATGCTGTCCAAAATTACATTCGTGATATTTCCCGTTTTCCACTACTCAATAAAGAAGAAGAAGTTGAACTTGCCAAATTAATTGAACAAGGTGATCAAGCTGCCAAACGAAAATTAAACAATGCCAATCTTCGTCTTGTGGTTCATGCTACCAAAAAATACATGGGTAGGAATCTAGCTTTTTTGGATCTTATTCAAGAAGGAAATATTGGTTTGCTCCGTGCCGTCGAAAAATTTGATTGGCGTCGTGGCTACAAATTCTCAACTTACGCTAGTTATTGGATAGAACAATCTATTCGTCGAGCTTTGGCTGATCAAAGTCGGTCTGTTCGCCTTCCTGTTCACGTTGAAGAAAAACTTAATCGTTTTCGTAAAGAAAAAAGAGCCATGACTGATGATCTGGGTCGTGAACCAACTGACGAAGAGATGGCAGAAAGAATTCAAGTTGATTTGGATACAATTTTTTATTTCAAACGTATTAGCCAAGATACAGTTTCAATTGACACTATCATTGGAAATAGTGAAGACAGTGATACTCAAATGGTCGAGTTAATTGAGGATGAAAACACAGCTCAACCGATTGACACCGCTTCCAATCAGATTTTGAGAGGTCATATAATGGGTATTATAGATGATATTCTTGAACCACGTGAAAAGAAAGTTGTTTTGCTTCGTTTTGGTCTTGATGGTACTGGAATTGCTCATACTCTTGAGGAAATTGGTGAAGTATTCAAAGTGACTCGTGAAAGGGTTCGTCAGATTGAAGAGGTTGCTCTAAACAAAATCCGCAACCATAAAGATAGTTTTAAGTTAGTAGATTTTTTGGAAGGTATGCATCCAGAATTGTCATCTAATAACGAGCCAAAAGAAGTTGATAAGAATCCTTTACTCGTCGGAGAAAGAATGGATCTAGACAAAATGGCAGAAATGTTGTTTCATCAAATTCTCAAGCAAGAATGTTCTTTATTCTTCCTCAAAGGTCATATGGGAACTGGCAAAACTACACTTGTTCAGAAGATTTGTCAAAAATTACCAACAGAAGAAGAAGCCTCTTCACCAACTTTTAATATTTCCCAGAGTTACCAGCTTAGACAAGGTAGCCAAATCCAACAAAAAGGTGACTTTGATCAAGTTCTTCACTTTGATTTGCATAGGATTTTTGAACCAACTGGAAGTAAAGATAGTACTTGGAAAAAAGATAGTGATTGGATTGGTGAAGAATTGGCTAATCTAAAATCCATTTCGTTTGTAGAGTGGGCTGATAAAGCTGTCAAAGATAAAGAATTTATTTCTTTTTTGGGTAGAAGTTATTTGGTTGTAGAGTCCAAAATCGACAAATCGGGTGAACACTACTACAGAATCAAATCCAAAGAAGATGAATAAGATAATATGTCCTGAATTAATTTCAGGTTTTTTTAATAATCAAATTTTAATAATATGTTTGCAATTCCCACGCATTGCCCTGAATGTAACACCGAACTAAAAATTTCTAGTACAGGAATAGATTTACTTTGTCCCAATAGTCATGATTGTCCAGCTCAAATTGTCGGTAGATTAAGTTACTTTTGTCAGAGAAATATTGGCAATATAGTTGGTTTATCCCAAAAAACTCTAATTAGATTTATCCGAGATTACGCTTTGCATGATATTCCAGATCTGTATAATTTGCCTTGGTCAGAGATTGCCCTGCAAGATGGGTTTGGAGCAAAGTCAGTTCAGAATCTACAAGAATCTATAGAATCATCCAAAAAAATTAGTGATTATAAGTTTTTGGCAGGTCTTGGTATTGAAGGTGTTGGCATAGAAGTTGCCAAGTTGATATGTGAACATATTAGTGAATCATCTAACTCCTGATTAAGGTTTAAAAGTTTTTTATACTCTTTTCACTAAATGCAATACGTATACATTCCTAACTCCCAAAAAAAACCTCAAAGAACCCCAGTCAACTTCGCTGTCAGCCACTCAACAAGTGGCAATTTGGTGTAAATTAGTTTTGAAATGTAATTAGTGAAATCAGTATATATGCAAAGATGTATTTCTAGTTGTTTTTGTAGTCACAGTTGGTGACTATTTTTGTAAATAAAATCACTGCCACATTTAGGGCAGTCTTTGTGATTAATTAATTTTGGATTGACTTGGCGTGATGATTTAAAGTCTACACCAGTTTAGTTGATTGGTAAAAAGTTTATAAGTTGTTTTATCAACTATCTTTTCCTAAATAAGAATTGCCAAAGTTGTAATTGCAAGGATGATTGTTTTTGGTTTATTATTTAATTTTTTCTTTTAGGAATTCGATAAATTCAGCATTTAATTTTGGATCCTCCAAGGCGAAGTCTACCGTTGCCTTCAAAAATCCAATAACCGATCCACAATCGTAACCAGTTTTATCAGGTTTGACAGCGTATATATCATGATTATCTTTAAGCATTTTAATCCAAGCATCAGCTACACGTATTTCACCATCACCAACGGAGTCAGTTGCACTAACAAGGTATTGCCAAGTTTGTGGCGTAAGAATAGCATAACCGGTATTAATTAGATTCGAAGGAGCTTCATCAATTTTTGGTTTTTCAACAAACTTGTTAACTTTAACTAATTCTGGATTATCAGTTGTATCAAAAGAGAGTACACCGTAATCAGAAACTTTTGACATAGGAACTTCATCAGTTGCAATGATTGTTTTTTCTTTTTGATCGTAAGCGGCAATCATTTTTTTGATAGTGTTATTACTCTTTGGCATCAAGTAATCAGGGAAAATCATAAGCACAGGTTCTTCTTCGTTAACAAATGGTTTGGCACACAAAATGGCGTGTCCATCACCTTTTTGAACTGGTTGGCGAACGTAAGCAAAATCAGCCATACTTGAAATTGCAGCAACTTCTGACAAAACTTTAGTTTTACCTTTTTTTAGAAGAATATCTTCAAGTTCATAGCTCATATCAAAATGGTTTTCAATGGCAATTTTACCACGACCTGTGACAAAAATAATATCTTTGATTCCAGCTTCTACAGCTTCTTCTACCAAATATTGAATAATTGGTTTGTTGACAATAGGTAACATTTCTTTTGGTTGAGCTTTGGTGGCAGGTAGGAAACGAGTTCCAAAACCAGCTACTACAAAGATTGCTTTAGTAACTTTAGACATAAAATATTTTTAACTAATTAGTTAGTCTGATAATTTATTTTTAGTGATTTATTTTTATAACCACTCAAAAAAAGCTTAATTATCAGTTTTATAATAATTGAACTGATCACAATATCAGTGGACAACTCCATTAGATTGGCACAACTATAAAGTCTTGTCAATCCTCTTTAGATCCAGATAAATCTGTCCAGCTAATCTATCAAAAATGAACTTATTTACGTTTTTATCAATAAAGCTAAGAATCTTTTGCCAAACTAATAACCTATTTTCTTCATCTAAGTTTTGACTTTCACCTATAAGCTCAATTTCCGCCTGATTATCAACAAAATAACTATTGATATCAATATAACGCGATAGACTTGGAATAATTCTTTGTAAAAGTTGAAATGTTGATATATATTTATTGTTATTTAGATTTTCTTGAGTTAATATACTTTGCCACGATGATAGAATCACATTATCAGTTGAAATCATTATATTAGTTTCTTTTTCTGGTATTTTTTGGATAATTTCTACAGGTTTTAATTCGGATTTGAGAATCGATAAACTCAAACTAGTTAGTTTGGATAATTTGGTCAAAAACTGCTCTTGAGTGATAGCGTCACAAACTGAAATTAACTCTAATACTTGTAAGATTGAGGTTTTTTGAACCTGACTATCTGTAGATTGTAGTTGGTGGATACTGTGATTCAAATAATTATCAAGGAACAAATTAGTCTTTAGTTCAACTGGTTTTTCTTTTTGTAAAAATTCATCTAAGTCTTTGTAATCACTTGGAATATTGACTTTATACACTTCAAAACCTAATTTTTTAGCCTGCAAAAAGAGCTTGTAAGAAGCCGTTTGACCAGCGCTATCATTGTCAAAAGCTAGCCAAATATTGTAAGTTAAAAATTTGAGTTGCTTGAGCTGTTCGATCGTAAAAGAAGTACCTTGTGAAGCCAAACAAAAATCAAAACCAATTTGTGAAGCCATAATAACGTCCATATTACCTTCTACTAGAATAGCTTTTTTGACTTGGCGAATTTTGGTGGAGTGCCAGTTTTGCCCATACCACAGTTCAGATTTGTTGAACCATTGGTTTTGAGACGAATTAAGGTATTTGGGTCTGTCAGGATTGGTTTCATAAGGCAGCACTCTAGCTGTAAAACCTACAACTCGGCTAGTTCGATCAAAAATTGGCACAGTCAATCTATCATTGAATTTGTCTCGTTTGGAATCTCCAATTTCTTTTAGTAATCCAATTTCAAGCAGTAAATCTTGATCAATTCCGTGTGTATTAGCTAGGTTTAACAAAAAATTACCTCGTGGTGCGTAGCCAAGTTGAAACTTAATTATCGTTTCCATTGACCAGCCGCGCTGACGACAGTATTGAGTAATCGGATTTTTGATATCTTGTAGGACTTGTAGGAGAACTTGATGATAGATATTAGCTGACCAACTCAACATTTTGAAGCCTTGTTCTTTTTGGTTTTTGATCTCTTGTTGGACTTGTTTTTGCTCATTAGTTTGTGGCTTTTTTTGAAGACTTATTCCTGCTTTGGCTGCCAAAATCCTCAACGCTCCAGCTTTATCGGTATTCTCGTACAAGCTAACGAATTTAAAAATGTCGCCGCCTAATCCACAACCAAAACAGTGCCATATATTCTTAGTCGGGCTTATAACTAACGATGCAGATTTTTCGTTGTGAAAAGGACAACAGGCTTTGTAATTTTGACCGTTGCTCTTGAGGTCGAGATAGGCACCAAGAACCTCTACGACGTTTAGTTTGTCTCGAATTTGTTCAAAAGGGTTGGTATTCATGTTAATTTCAGCTTAACTCAAAAGGTTATATTTGGTCAATTAGGTGAAGATAAGAATATGGAGTTGTTTATCAATGTCTGCGTCAGGTGTTATTAGTTTGGATAATTTTTTTCTAAACTGATTCTGTAATGAATTGACAAGGTTGAGTTAGTTTTGCTTTTGACTCACACAAATATACAAAAAAAGAATACCCATCTAATTTATTGATTTTAAGTGGGTATTTTTAATGGGTTTTAATTGGACGAGTCTGCCATTTTGGGTGTAATGCTTTTGTATAAATTGATTTGGTTATTAATATTGGTTTAGCCTATAACTCTTGAAGAATTACCTATTCTGGAGATTAAATTTCTAGAGTTGGTTCTACTTCTAGATATTACTATTCTTTTATTTTTTTTGTCTGTTTTTCTTATAGTTGGTGGTTTTGGTTTGGCTACTGGAATTAGTTGTTCTATTCTATTCTTACATTCTTTGATTTTTTCTAAGCTTGTATTTCTATTGGATTTTTGAAGATATATTTGGTATTTTTTGTCTAGGTTATTGTATACTACATTTTCTGCATTGAATAAATTAATAAGTGAATCATTTATAAGGCTTTCAAGCTGTTGATTTTTTACTTTGGTTAAAGTTTCTAATTTGGTAATATTTGCATTTTCGGAAAGTGTAGAGTATCCGCCAGTATAGACCACTTTAGGTCTTTGGAGTTTTGATGAAATTGCTTTTATATCTGAAAAATCATTGAATCCAGAATATATATTTGGTGTTATTATAACTTTGTTAGTCTTATTATAATTATCTATTATTAATTTTATTTCTTGTTGAACCGCTGATATTCTAGCTATGTTTTTGTTGTATTTATCGGTGTAAAGCTTAATATTGGAATTTTCATTTGCTAAGTCTATATTATATCGTTTTTGACTCGCTGCAATAGTATTAACCATAGTTATATCAAATTCAGCTAGTTTTTTAAGTTCGTTACTAGATGTTAATGGTACAGTACAATATTTTGCAGCCAACTGGTCGGTTCCTTTATTTTGTGTCTTGTTTTTACTTTGTGCATTAGTGCTGATTGTATTGGAACCAGCTAACATAGTTACTAATAAAAGTGTGGTAATTAGAGTATTTTTGATCATATAATTCATTAAATTAATAGTAACTATAGCTGATTAATATTAATTAGTCAAAACTATTTTTTTTGATTCACGTCTCTTGACCAAGAGTGCCAATTCTAACAATCTTGGATAATATGTTTTTACCTAGAAGTTATTCTCACCATTCTTTGTTATCAGCGATTCCACAACTACCTGCTTTAGCTAGCAAAGCCAAAGAACTGGGTTATACTTACATAGCTCTTAGTGATGAAGATACGGGTTCAGGTTTGATTGATTTCTATGACGCTTGCAAAAAAAATGAAATGGGATTTTGTCCTGCTTCCACACTTAGAATTGGCAACTTAATGGCAACTGTTGATAGTTCTAGTTTTGGCGGCGGTAAAGTTTATTCCAAAATATGCATTCTTTCACAATCTAATTTGGGTTACAAACACTTAGTTCGTTTGATTTCAAAGGCTAGGGTGGAAAGAGATAGTCCCAAGGCACACTTACTGTTGGAAGATTTTGTTAATACAAATGATATTTTTGTTTTACTAACTTGTGACCATGAAATTCACACACACTTAATTGCTGACCGAGTTGGTAATGCCCAGAGTATTTTGGATAAGTATTTTGAATTGATTGCTGGCGATAATTTACTTGTGGAACTTTTTTGGCCTGATATTAATTCACCCGAAAGCTTGGAGTTAACTATGAGCAAGAACCTCAAACTAATTAATTTTTGTAAGGTCAATAATCTCAAATATTTGATTTCACCCGCTCCTCGTTATTTGACTCAAGATGATGAAGAGATTTTTAGAGCTATTATTGCTGTTCGTGACGGCAAAAGATTGGATGATATTACTCTGACAAGAGATTTTAGCCTACCATCTGTTGAGAAGTTAAAAGAGATTTTTGATTATTGCCCTGAAGCTTGGGATACAAGTTCCATAACTGATAAAATCAAAGTTGATATTAGAACCGATTATGACAAACATGCCAATGAAGCTTTTTTTCCACATTTTGATCTACCAGAAGGTCAGACTCCAGATATAGCTTTGACGCGAGATACTTATCTGGCACTTCTAACTAAGTTCAATTCCGAAGGTAAAACGGCTCAAGATTATAATCTACAATTTCCATATGCCAAAACTCAAGAATTAATAGTTTATACGAAGTCAATAATTCCTAATCCTAATATTTTTGGTTACTCAACAGAATATTGGCAGTCCAAAACCATTGAAGACTATTGCAAACGTATAGATTATGAACTTGATATTATTATTACCAAAGGATTTCCTGCTTATTTTTTGGTTTTTGCTGATCTGATGACTTTTTGTCGCCACAACAGTATTGTAACTAATGCCAGAGGTTCTGGTGCAGGATGTCTCGTTGCTTATTTGAATCGAATTACCGTGCTTGATCCACTTGTATACGATATTCCTTTTGAGCGTTTTTTGAATCCGATGCGTCCTTCTGCTCCTGATATTGACGGAGATTTTGCTGATGATAAACGTGATCTTGTGGTAGAGTATATTACTCGTAAGTATGGTTCAGCTAAGGTCTGCCAGATCATTACTTTTGGAGCTATGTTACCTCGAGCAGCAGTGAGAGATCTTGGTCGAGTATTAGGGATTTCGTATTCCAAATGTGACAAACTTAGTAAGATTATTCCATCAGCTCCACAAGGTAGAAAGACTACTTTTAAGTGGGCAATGGAAACTTCACAAGAGCTAGCTGATGCATATGACAAAGATGATGATACCAGGAGGATTATTGATCTTGCCAAAAAAGTAGAGGGTAACTATCGACACGCCTCTGTTCACGCTGCTGGAGTAATTATTTCACCTACAATTCTCACTGATTATATGCCGCTACAGTGGGATTCTGATCGCAAAATGATTATTTGCCAGTACGATATGAGAACAGCTGAAAAAGTCGGTTTGGTCAAAATGGATATTCTAGGAATTGCCAATCTTGCAATACTTGGAAACGCTGTAGCTTTAACCAAAGAAAGACGAAATACTGATATTGATTTGTTAAATATTGATCTTAGTGATCCTAAAGCTTTTGACCTCCTCACCAAAGGTCGAACAATGGGATTATTTCAATTATCTGGTCCTGCTATGACTCGTTATTTGGTTCAAATGCAACCTAACCGTGTACACGATCTAATGGCTATGGTAGCACTGTATCGACCAGGTCCAATGGCGAATATTCCTGATTACATAAAACGAAAACACAATGCCAAATTAATCAAATATTATGTTCCTCAAATGGAAAAATGGATGAAAGAGAGTTATGGAATTTTGGTTTATCAAGACGATCTATTATACACTTGTATTAACCTAGCTGGTTACGATTGGGCAGAAGCGGATACTTTTCGTAAAGGTGTGGGCAAAAAAGTTCAAGCTATTCTTGACTCACAGCATACTCGTTTCGTGGATGGTTGTTTCACTCACTCTGGTGTTAGTCCCCAAATTGCCGAGGCGATCTGGGATGTCATGGTACCTTTTGCTGCATATGGATTCAACAAAGCTCACGCCGCTAGTTATGGAATGGTGGCTTATTGGACTGCATATATGAAAGCTGAATACACAGTAGAATTCATGACTAGCCTTATGACTAGTGAATCCAATAATCTAATCAAAATTGCTGAAGCTATCAAAGAATGTCACGAAATGGGAATTGAGGTTCTTCCGCCCGATGTCAACAAATCTTACAATAGTTTTACAATCGAAAATGATAAGATAATTAGATATGGTTTTGCGTCAGTTAAGAACCTTGGTTCGGATGTAATTGATTTTATGATTCAAGAACGTGAGGATAATGGTCTGTATACTAATTTAGAGAATTTTTTAGATCGGATTAGTAACTATCAACAATTCAACAAACGTAGTCTTGAAGCACTAATTTTTTCAGGTTCACTCGATGAAATGGTATAGGTGTATTGGTAATGGAGTTGAGAGCGACTGGCAATTGTTATTATTTTTATAATTGTTGGTTAGGCTGGTAGTCTATCTTTCAAATAGTCTTAGTTTGATGCAAATTCAATCTTTGAACTAGTCAAATTAATTAGCTTTCAATATCTCAAATGTCACGACCTATCACCATCAAATTAATCAAAAAAAGCTTTAAAAAAAATATTAA
>JAYUKQ010000012.1:0-5827 GCA_043764315.1 bacterium
GAAATTATAGGTTGCAAAGTAAAAATTCTTTTGGATTACTCCTGGGAATTGTTAAAAAACCTGTAAAACAAATTACCTATATACAATCATGAAGTTAGCCCAAGTTGTCAAGAAAGTTAGGAATTGGTAATTGTTGCAGTTGCAAAGTTCTATTAGCTCAAAAGAATATTTGAGTTTTTGGATCCTGAATCTAGTTCGAGATGACAGCTTTAGAGTGTTTTAGCTTTTAATTTGTAATCAATATCTATTTTTCAATGGAAATTATTCACCACCAAACTAATTAACCGACAATGGTTATAAATCCCGTTTCAGCTTGAATTTTGGCACCCATTCTAATGATTTTGTCTTTGGTCATGTGAGCAATTGGCGTGATTAATATACTATCAGTTCCTTTGAGTCTTAGCTGAAAGTCAATTTTGATTTGATTGACAAGTTTTTGAGATATGTATTTGGGTTGTTCAATTTCAAAGACTGATTTTTGTAGTCGGCGACCATTTTGCTCTAGTAATTTTGATAACTTTAATCTCGTTTTGTCGTTACTAATATCATAGCTAATTAAGATCATAATCAAGTATTTTGAACTTAAAGTTGTCTATGTGTTTTTTCATCTCGGAAGTATTAGCCACTATTTGTACCACAAAAAGATTAATATATTGAGCCAGTTTTGGATATTCGACAATTTTTATTTTGCCTTGATATAGCACAAAATCCTCGGTTTTAATTTGGTTCAGGTTAAAAGCTTTGTATAAGCAATGATCTATCAAAGGTCTAAAGCTCTCCATAAGATCACAGGCTAAAGATTTTCGTTGATACATTGGAACGTGCAAAAACCCACATCTAAGTTCAAACCCAGCTTCAATCAACAAAGTTTGTATTTGATTGTATAGATAATTATAACCTATATCGAGAAGAAAATTAGCAATATCGTGCTTAGCTCTGGGTTTTCGACTAGTCCAATCATGTTTGTAGAATAAGTTTTGGTAATAAAAACTAGCCACACTACCTTCTATTCCAAACAATTGAGTTATATTTTGAGCTCGGTTAATACTAACTATTAATTGACTTAGACGATCGCTTAGATTATCGATTTTGATTAAATTCTGGCTAGTTAATAACGATAATTGAGCAATTATTTTGCCATGTACAATGTCTTTGGCTACATTCATTCTTAGATTATGCTTACTATGAATCAAAAATTGCCTGCGAGTCAAATCAAAATTAAGATCATTCTGACAACCCAAAAAATTAGCCACTGGCAAAAAATTGTAGCTACAAATAAACAAGCAAACATTTTCCTTTGCCAAGCTTTCTAGCAAGCATGAAGTCATACTTATACCACCAATAATCTGAATTAGGCTAATTTTGTTGATAGGAATTTGATCGATTTTTTCTTTGTTTCTGATAATAATCAAATTGTTATTGGATACTTTGATTCTAAGTTGATTTTGTTCATTAGAAAGTAAGGTCAAAATTTGTTTGGTTTGAAGCATAGATAATGTTGATTATTCCTGTTATATGTTCTAATTTTAGAATAACAAATCAAAAGATTCATAGCTCTTTGGCAAATCAAAACAACTCGTAAAAAAAAATTCACCTAGCTAGTGGTGAATAATCGTTGAACTTATCGTTTTAATTTGAAATTATAGGTTGCAAAGTAAAAATTCTTTTGGATTACTCCTGGGAATTGTTAAAAAACCTGTAAAATAAATTACCTTCTTAGAATTATGAATTATGAATTAGTTGTCAAGTATTCTAGCATCAAACTTGTATTAGTGTGTGTCACGTTGACAAAATTTATTGGATTGATTGTAGTTGATAGATATGTCTAACGGTATAACTTCCATTCTCAATAGCCACTACAACAGTAATATAAAAAATTTTGAACCAAATATAGAGTCAGACAATCTCAAAACCGTGATGTTGAAAATAGGTGAAGTTGATCCAAAACTTTCCGCTCAAGAGTGGTTTGAATCTCAAGAAAAATACAAACAAAAAAGACTCAAAGGAATCAAAAAAAGACTATCTACAAAAGCCAAAATTAAGCTAATTCAAGCTCTTCCACAATCAAAATTCGCAATTTATCCTAGTTTTGATCCAGCTTTGGACAATTGGAGTAATTACAAACTTCTCAAAACTGACCAAAAAGGAGAAATAACAGCCGAATTTGAACAGCCGAGTGAAGAAACAATTAGCTTTGATGAGATTGAAAAAAATTATAACAAATTGAAAGGTCTCGATATTTGGTTTGAGAAATATACAGCCCTTAGGCAAGTTTATTTTGATAAAATATGGGAATTACAAAATGGCGACAAAGCTACAATCCAAAGTATTTGTAAATTAACAGAATTAAAAGAAGAATATCTCAATCCAATTGATAAAGCTGAACATGTAAACACAGAAGAAGGAAGGAAAAAAGAAAATGAAGGTCAAAAAATTACTAACAATGCAGATATTTTACATAAATTCGTACAAGTGCATGTAGCTTACACATTCGATAATCTTGAATTTGATAAACAATTTTTGGCTAATCTTTGGTCGGATGTTGCAACTGATTATATTGGCTATATCAAAAGTTTTGTTGGAAGTCAAAAAAAGTTGAAAGACAATACAAGTGATTTAGTCAATTTTTTACAAGAGTTTAATATTACTTTCAATCTCAAAGATAATCCTTACACTTTTGAAAATGAAGATCAAAAATTTGTTCAAATTGCATTTTCTTTTTTATCCAAAGAATTTTTTGGTAAGACTTGGAAAAAGCCTGATGAAAAACATGTAAACTACACAAAACTAGCTGACAAAATACTCAATTACGCAGAGTATAACTTAATATACAGTAAAATTAAAGATGCAATTTTTAAGCTACAATCGTATAATAATAATTTACCCAAAAACGAATTGATAATCAAAAAATATGAAGAATCTGTTTTAAAAATAAAAAAATTGGTAGAGTAGGATTTGAACACTTGAGAAGTTTTCCAAAGACAATTGCAAAACCAAAAGAAACTCCAGAATCAGTAAAAAAATCACTTCTTGCAAAAATTGGAGAATTTGAAAAACATGAAAACCTTGCAGAACTCAAAGGAGGTGTAGATATTGGAAAAGTTTATCAAAAATACTTCAATACTCATCCAATAGAAAGAGAAGAAGAATACACTTCAATGGATGGAACAATAAAAGTAAGAAAAAATCTAATTCCAGAAGGTGAATTGACACCCCAAGGATTGTCTAGAAGATATTTTGGCAACAAACATGCAAAAAGAATAAGTGGATTAAATCTTATTACAAAAGATGAATTTGCAAACATTTTGAGCGATATGTGGCTATTTGCAAACAAAAAACTGGATAAATCAATTGATAACTTGAATAAAATCAAAAATGAAAATCCAAAACAGGCTTATTTGGAACTAAGAAATATTGCTAGTTGGATGGAAATATTAGCTGATTCAGAAGCTCGTAAACTCAAACCTGATTTTGGAAAAGAATTAAAGCTACAAGCTAATAGAATATCAACTAGACTTCAAGGACTATGGAGTTATATTGAAGATCAAAGTCAAACGGAGTCTATCTACTTATCTGGAATGTATCGCAAATTTGGAGAAGGTTGTAGCTATTTGTGTTCCAACGAAAAGAAAAACGAGCTTTCATTATTACTCAACTTCCAAAATACAATTCAAAAAGGAAACTCTAATCTATATGTACTTGGTTATGTTAATGAAAAGGATGAATTGCTAGATGATCCAGAAAACTCACAAAAATATAAGAATTATAACAAACCAAAATTGAGTTATGTTTGTTTTGATAGTGAATCAACTTTTAACTTCCCCCTACATTTCGGAGTTAATCAGTCACGCAAATACTTCTGGAATAATGTCAGAGGCACTCAAAATAATAAAGGTGAAAAACCTAAAGATAAAGACGGAAATGAAATTGAAAATAACCAAATTCACAATATATTCAATCCTAATTCTCGTCTCAAAGTCTCTAGTATGCGGTTAATTCGCAAACACAATCCAATTCGTGGAGTCTGGGAATATTATCTGTCATTGGCTATATATAGGTTGGAGGAAGCTAAGGTCAATATGGATTTATCAAAATCAAAATCTATTGTTGGTGTGGATTTTGGAGAGAATCAACTTGCTGCTTTCACACACTCTGATTTGAATGGAAAATATATTAGTTCCAAAAATTTCGATGAAAAATTAACCAAGCACACACTAGATTTACACACTAGAATAGAAAAACAAATTGAATTAGGTAACTATGCAGACCCAATCATTCGCAAAAGACTTGGTAACAAGCTCAAAAGTGCGATGCAAAAAGCATCTTCAGATATTCTTAAACTCAACTTAGACAATAATATTGTGGTTTTTGAGCAAGATGCCACTGGAAATAGAAAGCATATATCTAGTGCAAAGGAAGGTCTAGGATTTAAGAAAACAACACTTATGAAAGGTTTTAAATTACTAGAAAGATCAAAATCCAAAAATCAAGCTGAAATTAAATCTAACCAAATTCTAAATTCCACTCCAAAAACACAAGATGCAGCTATAAATTCAAGTGATATTCTGGGATTGGTACCAACACAATTAACCAGCTCAATTTGTTCACAGTGTGGTTTTACACATGCCAATGAATCTAAAAAAAGTTTTGCTAGCAATCTATCTAAAAAGGTAGATTTGGAAAAGTTAAAAGAAGATATTTTAAGTGGAAGATTAGCCAATATAGTATGCATTCGAGATTATATAAGTGATTACACGGGTCAAAAAATAAGTGAATATGAAGATTTGTTTGTTATAGATTTAACCAAAAATATAGCTGATTTTTACAAAGGAACAACATTTGAACAAGAGATTCAATACTTCAAAAATGATTATTCAATAGATAATAAAACAGAATTACCTAAATGTTTGATTTCATTGTTTGAGCATAGACCAAAGTGGTTTGAAGGCGATGTAGAAACTTTCAGATGTCTAAATTGTGGACATATAGAATATCGTTCTTGTGATCGCCAAGCTAGCTTAAACATTGCTCGTTGGAGAGTATTTTTGGAGTCAAAAAAAGAACAACTTAATGAAGAATATCTTAAGATTAGCGATGTAGATAAATCTCAAATATGTACTGATTTTAAATCATGGTACAAAGAAAAAATTAATAATTGGATTAGTTAAAGCCAATAACCTATACATAATTTGCCAGTAAAACAAAACCTATCAACTTACAAACCTCCAATGGTTAAATTCAAGCAATAAAAATTACCCCTCTTTCGAGGGGACGTGCTATTGCTAGCGATTTTTGATGTTGGGTTCGATTACCTTGAGAGGTTTTTGATCTCCTGTGTAATATTATTACCAACCTTACAGTAATTCTAAAATATAATATTTAGCTTGTCAATTTCTTGAGAGAGATTGATTCTTTGACTCAATGCTAAGGTGTCATATATTTTACTACACTTAGAATTAACAGAAATATAATTTCTAAATTTTGCATTTTTAATTAAAGTCTCTACTGTAGAAAAAAAATCTCCATCATTACTTAATAAACTAAATTCGTCACAATTTTCCCAATTTTGATATATAAAATGGATGGTATCTGTATCTACATTTGCTTTAGGCTTTCTGGTTTTTTTGATATTCAGATAGTTACAGCTCTGACAGTTTAATTTTTGCTCTTCGGTAACAAAGTGTGTTTCTTTTTTCTTTATCTTGAACCCAATCGATGCTATATTTTCCAAATGACTTTTGATCGTGTAAAAAAAATTTGTTTCAAAATGACTTTTTATATTGTATTTTTTTAGATAGCCCACAAAATAAACCAAATCCACATCGTC
>JAYUKQ010000013.1:0-1744 GCA_043764315.1 bacterium
TTTGACTTGATGAGTTCCAGTTAGAATTAGCTTAATATCACTTCCTTCAATTGCTTTGATTACAGCCATTTGATTCTTTCTTTGGTTAATTTCTGCTGCCGAATAAATTACATAGTTACTTTTACCATATTGATCTTCGAACCAACTTGAATCAGTAGTTTTATTCAATTCTAATATTTTGGAATTAATACCTAAATGATTGACAATTATTGAATTAATTTCTGTGTTATAGCATTTGATCAGGTCTTCTTTTTCTGCTTGGCAAGAGACAATAATTAGATTGGAAGAATTAAGTAATCTTCTTCTTTGGTCATAAAGTGTATTAATTGGTAATTTGGAAATTAGCTTGTGAGCCTTGAATACATTATAGCTTTTGGTTCGATCAAAAATTGGAATAAGCACAATCTTAACTCCAGCTGTTCGATATTTTTCAAACATATCTGGATTGTGATAGGAATAACTAATGACTAGAAGTACATCAAAGTCTATTTCCATTTTCATGTAATCCAGTGGTATCATTTCGTAACCTTGATTAGCAATTTCTTCAATGACAGATTTTGCATGAATTGTTGTTCCTCCAAGATTAACCGCAAATGGCGTAGATATTAAGTACCTGAATCGAATTGACATATACAATTATTAAGTTTCAAAGTTAGGAAGTAGTCAACAATCAACAACAAGTAAGTTTTCAAATCAACTTTCAAATAAACTGATCAAATAGTTGCCAACAAATTAGTTTAAGTTGCACTTTGAGTTAGATTCAAAAATAAAAGTAGTTTTTTTTATGCCAATTTGCTCAATAATATTTGACTGGAAAAGAATATTATACAATCCAAATAACGCTGAATTAATTAATGGAACCAGAGAAGTTTTGGAGTTTTGTCAGATTCTCAATATACCTATTTATCTATTGTTGGCAATTTGTTTGAGTTAAATACTTTGATCAATAATTTACTATATTTTTTTGGTCTTTTTGAGTTAATTAGGTAGTTGTAACAAACCGTTACATATATTTGACAAGAAGGGTAAACCTTGCAACCCTTCCTAGGTTAGATTTATTCTATTCATATCTAATTTTGTAACTATACAGTGTTAGGACTATAGCTTCAAATACCATCTACTGATTGTTAATTATTAATTTTCATTAATCTGTTTTGTCTGGGCAAATCCTAGTTTGTGAATTGATGTAAGTAGTCTGGTTTGAAGTCTCCCCGGTAATTACTGTTTACAAATATAACTATTATAATATGGGTCAAAAAATTTCAGTCGACTTTTTCCGTGCTAGACGTAGACTTCAACGAAGTACTAATAATAGCGGAAATCCAACCGAATTACAGAGATCTGTGTGGTTTGCTCGAGGCAAAGATTATGCCAAGATTCTCCACCAAGATATCAAAATTCGAGAATATATTCAACAAAAACTTAAGTCAGCTGGCTTAGTTGAAATTGTGATTCGTCGGTACTTTTCCAAAGTTGAAATCACGTTATTCGTGACCAAACCTGGTCTTGTAATCGGTAAAGGTGGTGTCTTCATCAACAAAATGAGAGAAGACTTAACCAACAACTTTGACCTTCGTAAGGACATGAAACTAGATATTATGGAATTTCGCAATCCTTTGGGTTCATCTCAAGTTATTGCAGCAGAAATAGCCGAAGCTCTACGCAAAAATGTTCCATATCGAAAGGTTTGCAAAAATTACATTGAAAAACTTCGCTTAGGTGGACAACTCGGTGTAAAAATCAT
>JAYUKQ010000014.1:0-1740 GCA_043764315.1 bacterium
TCCACCAGGAACAACTGGAACATTCATGCCTAACTGTGTGGTTAATCCACCAATTCCAGCACCAGAACCAGTTTGTCCAGCAGGATCTGTCAAGAATCCTACAACCAATATTTGTGAAGTTCCTTGTCCTCAAGGTACCACTAAGAATGCTCAAGGTATCTGTGAAGCTCCAAAAGCTCCAGAAACTCCAGCTAAGAGAGGTATATCACCTGTAATTATAGCTGGTGGTATAGCTGCTATATTAGGTATCGGTGCATTCGCGTTAAGAGGAAGAAAACCAGCTCCAACTCCTCCCCCAACTGGAGATACTCCACCTCCAAGTAGTCCAACTGTATGTAGATCTGCAAGTACTGTAATTGTTTACAATACTCAAGCAGCAGCTTCTAGGCAACTTGCATTAGCTAAGGCAGCTGGATTCGGCAATGCTACAGTAACAGCAGGTCAATCAATTAGTACCAAAAAAGATACCTTTACATTGAGATGTGGTGCAAGACCAACAAGGACAAATACATGTCCATCACCTCAAAATGGTGGATTTTCAGAACTATCTACTTGGTTGAGAGGTAAAAACAACAAAGTTACACAAGCTGAATATACTTCTTATGTTAATTCCAAAGCAAAATCTTGGGAGACACCTACAAGAAAGAATATTAGAGCAGTCGCAGGCTGTAAAATAACCTTTGAAAAACCATCAATTCCTCAATCAAGATAAAAAATATAAAAGCCTACAACCCATTTTTATATGGGTTTTTTTATGTTATTAAAATAAAAAATAAATTATGACTATCAAAACAATTTCTTTATTTTTACTTTGTACTATATCGTTTTTCCTGAGTTCAAATTATAGATTATACACTGTTGCAAGTTCTAGAGATTGTAACGATTCAGTTGAAGTAAAAATTGTAGTATCAGCTGCAGATCAAAAAATATATCTAACTCAAAATAATTCCATTTGTTTTGAAGCTAAAATTGTTATTCCTTTATGTAATACTAATTATCCTTCAAATTGTGGAACGACCACTTATGGAACAAAGTACCCACTAAAATATGGAATTACTTCAGTAACTAATACAATATATGACAATTCTAAAGCTGATCGAAACTTTTACTCGGGATCTGCCTTTGATTTGTACAGACAACCAGATGGAACTGTTGGATCTATACATGGTGTTATATCAAGTGAAATGAATGGTGGCTATATTGACGGCAAAAGAATCGGAAGTCATGGGTGTATCAGAATAAGCAGAGAAACTTCTCTGTATATGGCAAAGTTTGTTGCAAATGGCACGGAGGTGAATATAATCAAATCATCTTACGCCAAAAATCAACAACCCCAGTCTAATCTGCAAAGTTCTCCATTATCAAGAGCAACTCAAGCTCCAGCCAAATCCAGATCATTAATAGTGCCAAGACAATCTATACCAGTAACTAGACCAATTAATTCAACTCAACCATCTGATTTAGATCGATCACAAGACAAACCAGCTACAAATAAACCAAAATCTAACTCTACTATCTGTCAATCTATTCAGAGTGAAATTGATAGAATAAGGTCTAATCCAAAGGCTTTTGTTAATTCAGAAAATCAAATATCGAATCGTGAAGCCAAAAAAATAGCAAACAATTGCTCATAAAAATACAACCCTTCATCAAAAGGGTCTTTTTGTTGTTCAAAAAAAGGTATAAAAAAACCACCTTAATGGTAGAAATTTGAGATTAGATTATACTGATCTTGCTGCT
>JAYUKQ010000015.1:0-5768 GCA_043764315.1 bacterium
TTGATCGACTTTGCATGATGATTTAAAGTCTATACCAATTTAGTTGATTGGTAAAAGGTTTGTGAGTTGTTTTATCACCTAGATTCTTTCTTTAGATCAGAAATAGAATGCCTAATAACCTTTTGAATAGGTTGCCTCCAGTATTCAGAAGAATTACAGAACAAAACTTGCCAGATTGTAGTGATCCAATCGCTAATCCAGTTGACAACCCTCTCGATCACTCTCGTTTAATGGTTGGTGATATAATAACAATTCCTACAATGAAAGGTGAAGAAAGTCTAATTACTTTTAAAACAGTTAATTTTGTTGTAGGTCAAAGTACAATTCGCTATAAACAAATCAGGGATTCAATATAGGCAAATCAAATATTTAATTAACAATATTTTAATCAAATCAAAAAAATCAATTTATTATGCGTATTTCATTCCTCGGCAAAGGTGGTAGCGGCAAAACCACTACAGCAGCAGCCTTTATCCAATATTTAGCTAGTCAATATGAACACGTTTTGGCAATAGATGCAGATATGAATGTTCATTTGCAAAAAGCACTTAATATCAAAGGTCAAGCAATACCAATTGGCGACAATTTCCAAGGTATCAGTCAATACTTGAATCAAAATCGAAATTTGGATACCACAATTATTGGCAGCACACCACCCAACAATCAATCGCAATTCGTACGACCAACTAAGTCAGATCAACTAATCCAAAGATACTCTCTACAAAGTGGTAATATATCACTTCTAACCGTTGGAACTTACCAAACAGAAGATATAGGTTCAACTTGTTACCATGGCAAGCTTGGCTCACTAGAAGCTATAATGCACCACCTCTTGGACACCAAAACTGATTGGGTTGTTGCTGATACAACTGCTGGAGTTGACAATCTTGGTACCTCACTATTCTTTAGTTATGATCTTAATGTATTCATTGTCGAACCAACTATTAAGAGTGTTAACGTCTTCAAAGAATTTTTGGAATTCTCGCACGCTCACGATCTTAACACAATGTGCATCATCAACAAATATGAAGATGACGATAAGCAATTCATAGAGAACAACATTGACTCCAAATATATTATTGGCACAATTCCAGTCTCTCAATATATCAAAAAAATTGAACAAGGTGATGAATCTCAAATGGCGGAATATCTAAAACAAAATAAAATAGTTTTTGAAAAAATTGTAGAAGTAGCGGGAACTATTAACCGCAATTGGCAAGTCTATCAAGCTAACTTGAATCAAATGCACACCAAAATTAGCAAAGTATGGTATAACGATTATTATAACCAGAATCTATTAACTCAAATCGATCCAAATTTTGACTACCGAGTCGAAGTCAAAAAATACCAAAACTAGTATATGAAAATTAGCTCAAAAATTAGCCCAGAATTACAAGAATTCATTAGTACTCAAAATTTGTTTGATCTCAAAAATCTTCATGAAGGTGTTGTTCACATTGGCTTTCCACAACAAATAGAAAAAACAATTCAATCAGTTCAATCACTATTTGAGGAATCTGGTGTAGACTCCAAAATTTACTTTGTTCACAAAGCAACCAAGAATAATGCTTTTATCAAACAAGCCTATAAACTTGGAATTGGAGTTGACGTAGCTAGTTATAACGAGCTAGTGTCCGCTCTTAGTTGCGGATTTGTAGGTGATCGAATTGAGTGTACTGGACCTAAGAATGATGATTTTTTGAGACTAGCACTTTGCCATTGTTGTACGATTAATCTTGATTCCTTGCAAGAACTAGAAAGGTTAATAGTTATCTATAAACAGCTTCAACTTACTACTACAATCAAAGTTCTAATTCGTATCAACAATCCTATTATAGAAGGTCGTAACATTGCCATCAAACCAAGTAGATTCGGAAGTAACCCCAACGATTTGAGCCAGTTCTATTGCATATTCCAAAAAAATAGTTTTTTGAGATTCGACGGTTTTCACTTTCATGCGTATGGTTACGATCCTTTGATGCGAGCAGGGATTCTAGCTAATACAATAGAATTAATCAAAGATGCTTTTGATCATGGTTTTGAACCAAATACTATCAATATTGGTGGAGCTTTCAGAGAAAAAACTATCAACAACTACCAAGACTGGTCTACCTATATAGAAGATTTGGAACAAAAAATAGTAACATCTAGTCCACTACCTACTTGGGGTAAAGATCAATTTGGTTTATTTCTTAATGAACAAGGAAGAATTGGCGGCAAAGAAAAAGCAATTAGTCGATTCTACAATTCTAGTATGATTAACGACCTTCAGATCATTCTTAACTCTGAAACCTCGGATGGTAGAAATGTTAATATCATTCTTGCTGAAAATATGATTAATCTAGTTATAGAGCCGGGTTTTGCCTTGTTACAACAAGCTGGAATTAGTATTATTAGAATAATTGAATCCAAAACATTTTCTGATGGACGCAGTGGAATTATTGTTGAAGGTAATATATACAATCTTAGCATTGCTAACATGCTTCACTACACCATAGATCCTATTCTTATCAAACAAAACCCTAACCAAACCAATCAAAAATATAGTACCTTTATAGCTGGTAATCTCTGCCACGAAGATGACTTTTTGGTAGAAAGAGAGGTTGAATTTGATCAGGTTCCAGAAGCTGGAGATTTGTTAGTATTTGTTAATACAGCTGGCTATTATGCAGGATTCGAAGACGCAACTCCAATAATGCATCCAATTAGTCAACAACTCGTCGCTTTCCAAAAAAATAATTCTTGGCAAATTACCACACCAACCAACTACAATCCTTATCATTAATCTAACTATCTTTTATGATATACAATCACGTTACAGAACTTATTGGGAACACACCACTGCTTAAGATTGATCCTCAAGTTCATGGTCTTAAAAATTTTGAGATATATGCCAAATTGGAATATTACAATCCTTTTGGATCTCTCAAAGACAGAGTTGCTTGGAATATGCTTGAGCCTGTACTAACCAATTCTATAGACAATAACAAAACAATAATCGAGTCCTCAAGTGGTAACACCGGCAAAGCCTTAGCTGTTCTTGCAAAAGTTTATGGGCTTGATTTTAAGACTATTTCTAATCGAATCAAAGTTCCAGAAATTAGAATGATGTTGCAATTCCTTGGCGCTGAAGTTGAAGAGTTACCTGGTCTTTCAGATTGCCCTTATCCTAATGATCCTAATGATCCTGTAACTATAGTAAGAACTTTAACCAATCAACATCCAAACAAATACGAATTTACTGATCAATATTTTAGCGATCTCAATTGGCAAGCTCATTACAAAGCTGGAATAGAACTGTCCAAAGATTTTGACAAAATTGATTATTTTTTTGGAGTCCTTGGAACTTGTGGTTCTACTTACGGAGTGGTCAAGGCTCTTACAGATCTTAACTATAGTGTCAAAGCTATTGGTGTGGTAGCTGATCCAGCGAGCTGGGTTCCAGGTGGTCGCAACATGAACGAATTGTGGGAGACTAGTTTTTTCAAAAAAGATTTTTATACAAATATAGTAAATGGTGATATCCAACATGCCATTGCTGGAATGCAGACTCTTAATCAAAAATGTGGAATTTTGGCTGGACCAACTAGCGGTCTTAACTACGCTTGCATGATTGATTATCTCAAAACCATTGATGAATCTCAAACAGAAACCCAAACTGCAGTCTTTATAGCTTGCGATAGAGTTGAATCGTATATGAACTATACCAAAAAATATACACCTGAATTATTTCAAGCTGCCACCAGTTGCAAACCATCAGTTAATTCTATAACAGTTGAACAATTAGAATTATCCAGAACTATATCACCTCAAGAATTGAACCTAAAATTAGCTGATTCTACAGAGTCAACAATTATTGATATTAGAGGTAATTTTGCATATTCAATTGGTCATATCAAAGGTTCTATTAATATCCTAGATGAATTATTCAGTCAGATTATTGAACAAGGTAAAGCCCTACCACAGAACAAAGAAATTATTGTAGTGTGCAGTATTGGCAAGATAAGTTCTAAGTATGCTGCATTTTTGAGCTCTCAAGGATACACTGCATACTCTCTTGAAGGAGGTTTTAATAATTACAAAAAATTAGGATTTGAATTACAAAAAATTCTTCCAAAATAAAATATAAAATAAAATATTTATACATGTCCGACTACTTTGACTTTGTTAATGAACCTATAACCTATCTGCGAAAGTCTATCTTCAAAAAATTGATATCCAAAATAAAATTTGGCACGATATTAGACTTAGGGTGCGGTAGTGTTGGTCACTATTGGTCACTTGGATACATTAACGAAGTTGAGAATGTGAGCTTTGTTGATTATAATAACAATAATATTATAGAACTTGAGAGTATTATAACTAATCTTGATCCAACCCTCATTGAGTCTAACTTTGGTGATACTATCTACTTTTTGTTGCAAAATAATATTATCAAACCTAGTTCTAATCACGAATCAATCGCTGTGGATATTGTTTCCAAGGTTAATAACCTTCAAGTATATGATTTTTTGAATGAACCCATGGATGTCAAATTTGATTACATTCTCACTCTTGAATCAATCGAGTGCGTCCAAAGCGAAAAAGAATTCATATTAGCCCTCAACAACATTGCAGCAATGCTTCAGCCAGAAGGTAAGTTATTGTGTCACACTCTTAGATACCAAAACAAAACTGATTACACCAAACAAATGATCATTGACAAAATGGAAGGAGAGTTCAACCCAAGTATTAGTCAGCTTCAACAATGCTTTGATAACTCTAATCTAAAGTTGGAATGGATAGAATCAACCAATTCATTTGATCATAGTGGAGTTGCCAAAGATATCAACCACAACGAAGCTATATTTCTGGAAGCTAGTTTAAGATAAAGAATATTAATGCTCGATATACAATCTCAATTCCCATTTTTCAAAAACAATACTGATATAACTTATTTGGACTCGGCAGCAACTAGTCAAAAGCCTTTTTTGGTCATTAATCAAGTCAACCAATATTTATCAAAAGTTGCTAATCCTGGTCGAAATGGTTATGGAGTGTCGTATGATTTGAATATCCAAATAGAACTAACTCGAAAAAAAATAGCAAATTTTTTGGGTACCAAAAGTAACAATATTGCTTTTACCAAAGGAGCGACTGATGGAATAAACATTATTACTCGAAGTTTGGCTACTAGTGTTTTGCAAGGCGGCGGCGAGGTATTATTGTGCAGTGATGATCACAAAGCCACAATTTTACCTTGGATTAATTTGCAAAAAAACCTAGAAACTCAAGGTGTTAATATCAAAATTATTAACTACAAAACTGATCCATTTACTGGTTTGATAAATGCCAAAGACTTGTTATCAAAGATTAACATTAGAACCAAATTTGTTGTTTTGACTCATGCTCACAATGTTTTTGGTGTTGTTAATAACATAAAAAGTATTATTACCCACATTCCAAATCATGTTATAACCGTTCTCGATGTTGCCCAAACCGTCGGTCACACCAAAGTTAATTTTGAAGAATTAGGTGTAGATTTGGCAGTTTTTTCTGGTCACAAAATGTTTTCACTGGAAGGAATTGGAGGTTTATACGCTTCCAACAGAGTCAATAATTTGTTTAGCCAAACTAGCTTTGGAGGAGGTGTTGAGATAGATACATTTCCATACATTCTGGAAGTTGGCACCAAAAACACAATTGGAATAATCTCACTTGGGGCTGCTGTAGATTTTGTTAACGATATAGGAATAGATAACATTAAATCGGAAACACAAAATTTAACT
>JAYUKQ010000016.1:0-21336 GCA_043764315.1 bacterium
CACTGTGGCACAACAAAACAAAGAAGGAAAGATCTAATAATAGAATTCCTAAATTCAAGAGGTAAATCTATCACCTAAAAAGTTTCTTTAGATCAAAAATTTTTACAAAATAATGAAGACATATCAGACAACACTTATAAAAATAACATACTAAAATCAATAAGGTCTGGTTTAACATCTCTTATAAAAGATAATTCAATCAGCGAAGGTGATTTTAAAGAGTTGAAATCTATATATTTTAAAATATTCTAATAAATATCTAAATTATAATTAGTGTAACTAAAAATATTTTCTGGAACTGTAATTCTAATATTTTCATAATGTTTCATTTTTATTAGTAAACTAAGATCTTCATGCTCAACTAGTTCAGAATGACGCATATTAAGATTGTGAACTAACATTCTTACAAACATAGACATCATTAAATAAAATTTATCGCTTTTATTATTAAACTGGGTGTATAGATTTTCTAATTTAATGAACCCAGAATCTTTTTGCTTTAGTATTCTTTTTACTTCAATCCATATTTCCTTATAATTTAATTCAAAGAAAATTGTTAATATTAATTCAATAATTGCTTGAGGGTGTACAAATAATTCTTCACTGTTACTTATTTTATCTTCAATAACTTGTTTATATTTAATTTTGTACTGTCTGTAAGTTTTTATCTCTACCAATGAAACAAGTAATTTTTTTACAGATGTAATATCGTCTGGTAGTAGCATAAAAGCTTTCTGATTATCACTGGAACAAAAATCATCCACCAACATATCGACATAACTGACTTCTAGTAGCTGGAACTCCTTTGCAAAAAACTTAGTCAGAAAATTCTCCCCTTCACCTTTGACGTGATATTTTTGGTCTAAGATTTTGATTAGATATTCGCTAGATCCAACACAGATGAATAGTAGATTAGGTTGCCTATCAAAGAGACTTAGTAAAGTCAATATTCTCCATAGCTTGTTTTCGTGAACTCTATCTAGGTCGTCAATGATAATTATAGTTGGTTGCGATATTGCTAATTTTAGCTCTCTTCGTGTGGTTAAAAACAGTTCAGATGATTCTTTGTCGTAATCTGTAATTGAGTTTAAATTGTTGTTAGTTACAATGTTGATTTCAGGTTTGAAAGGAGAAGCGACTTTAAGAACTATTTCCTTTGTTAATCCTGCAAAAAAAAGTCCTATTTTTGGGATTTGACTAATAATATTGGATGAAATTGTTTTCCTTAATTTTTCAATAATTTGATTTCTATGTCTTTCATTTGTTACATGTAAAAGGCTTTTCAACAAGCTACTATTCAGTTCTTTCCATAAATCAAAAAATAGTTCTTTTTCATCAAGGTAATGAAACGCTGAGAACTTTATTACTTCAATCTGATTAAATGAAAAGATTTCAGAAAGAGATAACCCAGCGATTTCAACTTTGATAGTTTCAGATTTCAATAGCTCTTCGAATACTTTTAACGTCCAGCTTTTACCACTTCCCCATTTGCCGTCTAATAATAGACAATTGCTTTCGTAGCCTTCATAATGATCACTTTCAAAATAATCAAGTGAAGTGTGTATTAAGTTAGTCAAAACCACTGACCTACTTTCAACCAATCTTGAGTTACATTCTATTTTATTTTTTTCAAGGAGTTTACCTTCATCTTTACCTTCGAGGATTTTATCAATTTCAGTTTTTAAGATAGCTTTGGGTAGTGGCATATAGTTAGGTGTTATTAATTACCTCCGATTAGGAACTGGTTTGATAATTATATCGTCAAAATCTACTGTGGAATTGAGTATTTCATCTGGATCAATCACGTCACTTAGATCCGCTGATTCGGCTTGAAGCTGCTCCCATTTGATCATAAGTTTGTTCAATTCTCGTTCCCAGTCGCTAATCATTCTATGTAACTTAACGGCTCTAGCTTGTTCTTTGATATAAAAATCTGGATCACCAAAAGGCTGATTAAGCTCTTCTAATTTGAGTTCAGTTTTGGCAATTTCTTCTTCAACTCTGGTTAGGTTGGATTTGTTGTCACGCTTCTTTTGTTTGGATTCACGCTCTTGTTGTTTGACCATTTCACGATAAGATCGAATCAAAGCCGGATTCATTTTTTTGCCTAGATACTCGTCATAATTACCTGTACTAATAGTTATCGCTCCATTACCTTCAAAAGCAAAAATGTAATTACACACTCTGTTAAGAAAATATCTATCGTGAGATATAATCAAACTTGTTCCTTCAAACTCTTGTAATGACTCTTCCAAAATTCTAAGCGTGTCCAAATCTAAATCGTTAGTTGGCTCGTCAAGAACCAAAAAATTTCCACCTTGAGACAGCATTTTGGCTAGAATCAAACGAGATTTTTCTCCACCAGAAAGGTGCTTGATCGCCTGAGTATATTTGTAGTAATCAAACATCCACGCAGCAAGATACTTGCGAACTCCGATTGTCTCCTCACCAAAAGGCATTCTTTCATTGCCGTCACCCAAAAAATCAAAAGCCGAAACATCTGGTTTAAGAATAACTTTTTTTTGTTCAAAGTAAAGAAACTCAGTATTAATACCAATTTTGATAGTACCTTTGTCAGGTTCAGTTACTCCCATTAACATCTTGATAAAGCTAGTTTTGCCGACACCATTAGGTCCTACAACGCCAATTCTTTGCCCAGACTGAAACGAAAAAGTAAAGTTGTGAATCAAAGATTGAGTTTTTTTGAGTTCAACTCCGAATTCATCTTTGGTCCAAAAATCCAAATCAAGGTAAGTTTTTTCTACTTCAAGAACCCGCGAACCTTGCTCTTTTGGTTCAGGCAAAACCATTTCTAATTGCATTTCAGCTTCTAGTCCAGCTTCATCTTTGAGATTATAAAACCGCTTGAGACGACCTTTATCTTTGGTGCTACGAGCTTTGACTCCCGCCCTAACCCATTCAAGTTCACGCTTCAAGAATTGTTGTTTTTTCCATTCTGAAGAATTAGCAATTTCCAAACGAATAGCTTTGGATTCAAGGTATTTGGAGTAACCGCCATTGTGAGAATAAAGTTTGGCTTGCCACATTTCCCAGATTTTGGTAGCTACATTGTCCAAAAAATATCTATCGTGCGACACAATAAGTACAGAACCAGTGTAACCTTTGAGTAGTTTTTCGAGAGTTTCAATCGTGGTTATATCCAAGTGATTGGTCGGTTCATCAAGAATCAGAATGTCAGGAAAACCAACCAAAGCTGAAACTAAAGCCAGTCGTCGCTGTTGACCTCCACTCATTTGGGTTACAAGTTTGTTCTCGCTATAATCCACACCAATTTGATGACACAAAAATTGAATATGCTGATCCAAATCAAATCCGTGGTGAGCAGAGACCCTTTCTAGTAGATCATGTTGTTGCTGGCTATTTTCTGGAGCTTTGGAATATAGTGTACGCAAATCCTTGATCCACTGACTTTGCTCACTCAAAAAAGATTGAACTGTGTGGTGACTAGCAATCTCAAAATCCTGAGGCAAGTAACCGACTTTTACTCCAGTTTTGAATTCTAATTTGCCACCATCATAATCTGTTTGAGCTGCCAAAATTCTTAACAAAGTTGTTTTGCCACAACCATTTCTTCCAACCAAACCAATGACATCTCTTTCATGAAGGACAAAATTAAGTTTATTCAAATAGGTTTTGTGGTTGTAATGTAATTCCAAATCGGTGGCTGTCAAAAGACTAATCATATCATTTCAAAATAGCTTTAAACTAACTAAATTGTCAATCAACTAATCAAATTGACAAATAATATTTATATGATCACTTTTGGGTTATTATGAACGTTGCCAAATTCAAATCAACTTACAGCTTAGATTTCTTTTTTTTGGGTTTGTCGTTGATAATGTTCAATTTGTTCTGGACTACCTCACTGCTATTTTGGTGGCAAAGTTGGTCAAATGAAGAGTGGAATTTGCCATTAGTAATTTCACTTGTTTTGTGGTTAGTTAGTGTATTTTATTTGTTGCACGTATGTTATAAGCATTTTAGTCAAAAACTAATTCTGGACGAAACTGGAGTAACTTACAAAACTGGAATTCTATTCATCCGCAAAAGTCGTATTCCTTATTTCAAAATCAACAACATAGTTATAGAAAAATTCTTATTCTTAGATAACATTAGAATCGAAACTGGTAACGATAGCACTGATATCTATTGTAAACATGTCGAAAATGGCGAAAAAGTCAAAAGACAAATTGAACTTCTAATGCTCAAATCTAACGATCAAATTGTAGTTGTTGACAGTGGTTACGATAATAAAAAAGATTAATACTTTTTTAAAGAATATTTCTTTGACACCAATGTTGTAATGTGCTAGGCTAATGCTATTTGTATTTTTTATTAACCTCAAAATGACTAACTTAATCAAACTCATTTCTACATTAGCAATCTTACCGTTATTATTGTCAGGATTAACCACTTCAGCTTTTGGCTCAATCAAAAAACCTCTCAAAGATAGTTCTGTTTATCCAATTAACTCTAATAACAGTTCTGCTTGCTGGTGGGATTCATCTAATCCTAATTCCAAAACTAATGAAAGATTAACCAAAGCAATTATTTCCACAGGCAAAAAAAGTTTTAGAGATAGTTGTGATCGGGAGTACAAAGAATCAGTAGCCAAATATTTTCCCACTTATTGTTACACTGATGGAATTCTAGCAACCACGCAACCAGTAGGATCAACCAAAATAAAACCAAACGAATCTCGTGTAATCTATGGCAAAGACGGCTACACTCCTTCAATGAAAATAGGTGGTAAAGCACAAAGAATTAATGGTGGCGGAGTAGTATTTTTTAGTTCAATGCAGGCAATAGCTGTGAAAGAAAGTTGCAAATTAGCTTACACTCCAACAGCAATAATATATGCCGACGATGCCAATCCTTGTTTTACTAGACAAAAAACTCGCAACAATATTCGTGTTCACCTCAACAACTGTCTAATTGCTCAAAAAATGAAACCAATGTTCGATTGTAGTTTTCCAACATTGAGTCAAAGATTAGAAATCAAAAATAATCCAAAAACCTGCAACGGAATCAAAAGATAAATTAAAGATAGACAAAATAAAGATAATTCATACACAATTTTTTACTTACAAACCCTTCAGAAGGGTTATTCTGATGACAGATAATATTTGATTGATACATTTTAAATTGAAACAAAAAAATAACCCTTTTTATATTAGAGTTTTTGTTGTTGACTTAAGCTTGAATATTTATCTTGATCTAAGCTTGTTAAGAGTTTTGTCTAACGCAGATTTTGTTGTTGGATCGGAGCAATTAACTAAACCTCTTGCCCCTTCTATTCTCTTTGTTGCCCTGTCTCTAAATGGTATTCCTGAGATCCAAGTTGCCTCATTTAGTAATTTGGTAGATGCTAGTTCGATTCTTTCAGGCTCACAATCAAGAGCGGCATCAATGATTGCGTTTGTTTTAGATCCGACTTGAATAGGTGCGTTTGATAGACTAAACGCAAGAGCTATACTTGCTAAACTTAAATATCCTTCATTCTTATTATTACTCATAGTGATTCGTTATCATTAATTGCAAGAAAATACTTACAAACTAAGAGTAACATAAAAAAAGAGGTGTCAATATCACTTAAAATACCAGTGAAAAGATATTTTTAAGCCCTAATTTCCTTTACAGAATACGACTTTAGTTGGGGCAATCCACTACGAGTTCCTGTTGCAACAATCCAAGCCGAATGAAATAGAATTTTTTCTAGCATAATCTTCTCACGCTTGTCATCAAGTTCGTTAAAAAGATCATCAAGTAACCAAATATTAGATAATTCACAACTAGCCATCTGTCTACTAAACAAAACAAAAAGCCGCATTTCTCCACGTGATAAACGATTTTCTACAGGTTGACTATTGGCAAGAATCGTAAAATCGTCTCGTTGAGCTCCAAATAAAACTTTTTGAAGAAGTAATTCCTTTTGAAATAATTTGTCATAATCTATCTTATCTAAGTGTAAGCTAGTATTGAGCCAAGTCTTAGTTTCTTCTAAAGTCATGTTTTGAGAAGGTAATTGAAGTTTTAACTTTTGACCGTTGAAGTTACTTAAGTCAAGATTTATCTGCCAATTGATGATCGGATTTTGAATTAAAGTCGAAAAATTAACTAGTTTTTTTTGCCACAATGAATAAAAACTTAATCTGATTGACCAGATTTGCAATGATAAAGTCATAATTTGGTCAGAAATAAAATTAATTAATGATGAATCTACTTGACCTGTTTGTTGAGTGTGCTTGAGTAATTGGAGTTTGTGCTTGGTTAACTTATCTAGTTGCTTGCAGAGTCCAATTAGCGGACCAAAACTTTGTTGAATAACCTGATCTAGTTGAGCTAACTTAGCCGAGCGAGATTGAAATAACCACAGATTATCATTAGGTTGATAAGTCAAAAATTTGTATTTAGCCGATCGACTTGATTCTTGGTTAAAATGTTTGGACAAATAATAGTTAGTATCAAAATGCTTATTCCACTTGGTAACTAATCGACCACTCGGGCTAATCTTGCCATTAAGAAAAAAATCAGAATCCTCGCAACTAATACCAAAATACTCTTGACCTGTCTGAAGGTAATGCAGAAACTTAGCTTGACCAAATGCCTCACCGCAAAAGAGTGAGTATAAAGCTGAAAGTATAGTTGTTTTGCCTGAACCATTATCATCCAAAATAATAAAATTATGATTAGGAATATTAACTTCAAGATTGGTGAAACATCTAAAATTGTGTAATTGTAATTGCATTTTGAACTATCAACCTTCTATTTCTTTCAAAAAATTCTGGCAATTTTGACAACCTTCCATACAGCAGTCTTTGTACTCCAAAGTCACTAGGTTGATGTCAAGAAGCTTTAATTTGGCTTGTAACATTATTCGCCATTCTTCCAGATCAAGTTCTGCTGTGGAGTCTACAGGAGGCTGAATTCTAATTTGCAGCATTTTGAAACCTAGATCAGGGTGAATCTTAACTCTAATTCTAAAAGCTGAATTAATTAGATCGTTAAGCTGTGTAGATAAACCAAGTGTTTGCAATTTTCTTAGAATTTCTTGTTGAGTTTGGTGGGGTTGAAGTTGAGTCATAATGTTAAGTGAGTTTGAGTGAGTATAATATCCTAAAGGTGTAATCCTAAACATTGATTTCAGAATCTAAAAAACCTAAATTTACAAAAATAATTCTGTCATGTCTTTTTTGAGATAAATTACTCGATGTCGTTTTTGCCAAACAATATAACCAACTACAACTAGTCCAAGTGCCATAATTTGACTTGGCATAAGATATTCGAATTTAAAAAAATCTAATTTAAAACGCAGGAATTCTGGAACATATAACTTGAGCGAATCTAATCTAAAGAACTCACACACAAACCGAATTAAGCCGTAACCAATTGCATATTTGGCAAAGACTAGACCTGCATTTTTGCGAGTGGAATCTTGAAACGTCCAAAGCAAGAAAACAAGTAAAAAAATATTGGGAATTATTTCGTACAAAAAAGTCGGATGAAAGTATTTGGAACCTGCGTCGCCGTATAGATTAGCAGTTTCAGGAACGTACATTCTCCAGATTGCCGAAGTTTCAGGACCGTAACTTTCGTAGTTAAAAAAATTACCAAATCGTCCTATAATCTGACCTATAAGCATTGAAGGAGCCAAAAAATCAGCAAATTCAAAAAAGTTGAATCTATAGCGTTTGCAATATAACCAAATATAAGCAGAACAAGCAATTATAGTTCCAAAAAGTGCCATTCCACCCTGCCCAATTTCGGTAAGAATTGCCAAAGGTTTATCTCTAAAAATTCCATAATTAAAAACTACAAAAAATGCTCTTGCTCCAAAAAGTCCAAAAACCACTAGTCCAATCAAAAGTCTATCAATCACATTGCCCGAAATATAATTTAGCTTAGACAGATATAATGCCATAAGATAACCAGCAATTACGCCAAGCAAGATACAAATAGAATAAAATCTAACTGAAATTGTGCCGATAATAATTGGTTCCAAGCCCAGTTCTGGCAAACTAAGAAGTGGTGTGTAAGTGGTAAGTTGAGTTCTGTCCAACTTAATCTCGGGAATTGCCAGTAAATCTTTGATAACAACTTGTTCCGCCAAATCGATTTTTTGGTTGACTTTCCAGACTCGAGTAAAAGTATTAGAAAAGAATATCGAAAGTGGAATTGATAGAATCAAAGCAGCAATAGCGATGCAAACAGCCAATGATCTAGGGCTAAATCGAAGACTCGGCAAATTAAGGTTCATACTAATTTAATCTACAGGCTTAAACCAAAAATGGCAAGTTAAAGTTAATTATTATTGGACTCAAAAACCTCTTTTAAGATTGAAACTATTATATCAGTTGAGATAGCTATATCTGATTTTAGATCAGTAAAAGTATTTATAATGTCTGTAGACTTGTATTTATAAATAGAAAATATTCTATACTTAGATAATATAGATTTTTGAGAAATTGCAATTTGCATATACAAACAAATATATCTTTGAGCTTTTCTAATATCTTCATCACTTAAGTTGTTAACCTTATTCAAAGTAAGCCAACATAGCGAAATGTAAGCTTTCTCATTCAAATCAACAGAAGTTAAAAAACTTATAATATTATCAGTAACAAAATATTTTTCAAAAAATAATAAATAAACATACCCACTATTTTTGTGGGTTTTACTAAGATATTTAAATAATCTATCTCTGATAGCTTGATTAACTTGCATTATGGAAAAAAATGGGGTTCATTTATATTTCTGATAACTTTTAGATTGAGATATTTTATTCTATTATGATTAATTGCACCCAATCTATATCCAAAATTAAGAGGCAATAAATGCTCAGAAATAGCTCTTACAACCCAAATATCCCATTCATCTTCTGGTCTTTTAATTTCAAATATGATAGGGTTTATTCTTTGCAAAACTGATTCAAAAGAAACAAATGAAGTCCCAATTTTTTTCTCTTTTAGATTATTCAAAATTTCCTTTATGATTTGTGAATTTTCTTTTCCTGCATAATATATACCGTGTTGATCGGGTCTTCTTATTTCGGTTAAATTAACATTTTCTAAGCCTAATTGTTGCCAGCTTATGGTAGCGAATTCAGCTTCACCAAAAGATTTTTTGATAGCATTACCGATATCTTCATCGCAGGCAGCACCAGCTAAGCAAAACGGATAACTAGTCTTTGAAACCTGGAAACATATTACAACTGGTAGATAATCAACAGTAGCGTTTACAAAAATGAAATCCCTGTCATATTTTTTCCAATAGTCAAGTTTTTCAACTATTTCAGTTGGCAAATCTGAAACTGGAATTATAGAAAATTGGTAATTGGTATACCAAAACACAGCGATTGAATCTCTTTCTATCAATTCACAAACAGCATTTTTTATAACCAATTCTTTTGAGTAATGACCAGCAACTCCAGTTGAGTTGCCGTGAAAACATGGTTTTCTATTTTTTACAAACCTAGCTATTGGATAATAAACCAAATCAGAATGAACCAAAGTTTTGACTTCCTCATCAAGCAAATTATATCCAAAAACCCAATCATATAATTCGTCGCTTAAGTATCTATGCAAATAATTAGCAACATCTTGATCAAAATATTCACTGTCATATCCAACCAAATCTAAAGGATTAATTATTTTGTGATTTGACTTCAGTTCATTATAACTTGCATTTATGTCTGAATTGTAAAAAGAACAAAAGTATCTCTCTAAGGCTTCTACAATACTTTTTATACCAGCTTCTTCTTTTGTAATACCATAGCCAAAACCAGTTCTAGTTGTTAAAGAATCTTTATAGACAGTTGAAGCTATTTCTCTACCAAGATAATCTTCATCATGCACTAACTTGTGACCTATTAGTTTTGTAATTAGTTTTGTTTTATACTGATACCTGTCAATTAAATAATATAACTTATCGTAACTAAACATATCTACTGATTTAGTTACTGATCCAAAACCACATATTATAGATGTAATAATTTCATAATTAGTGTTTAATTTTAAAATACTACCCAAAGCATTATCGTCATAGCCACAATATTCATAAATATCCAAATTATCGTGTGTACTAGCTAACAAATAAAAATTTTGTGCCAAATGACCAGCTTCTAAGCAAGTTAATTTATAACCTTTGTTGGAATACTTGTAAGGATGTTTGGTCATATCAGCACAAATCACCACTGCAAAAGAAGACTTGCTTAATTTTTGAGAATCATTGAAAGCATTGTAGTAATACTCACAATGGCATTTCTTTATCAATTCTAACACCTGTTTGTAAATATCAAATCTATAAATGTTAACAGTAAAATCTAATTCTTTTTTTACAATCATAATAGATAAAGGGTATATGCCACCACCTGAAGGTATCCAAAACTTACCAGAATAATAAGTAGCTTTTACGAATTCTAAAATTTGATTTAGATCATGCAATTCTCCAGTAAAATATCTAACAGAATCTCTGTTACCAATATCTTTAAGCAAATTATTATCTATATCTAAAGTATTTTTAGTTAAAGGATGTTTTAATAATGATATTTCGGGAGGTGAAAGATGTAACTTAAAAACTGCGTCTGATTTGGTAGTTTGATGAAACCATTTATAAATAGAACAGCTATCCACAACTATGTTTAGACTATCCAGCCTAGAATACAATTTGAATATTTCCAAAATATCTATATTCATTGTTTTTGAGATTGATTTGATAGTATTTAGACCGTTAGATAGTTTCAAAAACTCAGTTAAAATAGTCAAATTGAAGTTACCAATTTTGACCACACCTTTGGTTGTTATAAATGAAAAAGAATCTGTTTCTTGGTATCCAAAAGATATAGCTAAAGGTTTCTTGAGGAATTTTTTTAGATTATTTTCAATATCAAGAAGCGGCTTTATAATCTGACTATCAGGTTTCAAACAACTTTTAAGTATTTTGGAGTGATAATTATCTACAAATAGTTTTGACTTAGAAAAAACAGAAAAAACCTCTTCAACATTCTCAGCTTTAAAAAAATAATACAAACAATTACCGTCAACAAAGGCTATTTCAAATACAACATTTTCATTCTCAAGAGATTGCAAAACCTCAAGTCTATTGTTATTTAATACATTTGACCATTCTGTCAACTTATCCAAAAACTCTTCTTTGATTTCATACTTAACTAAGTATGTTTGATAGTTATTAATCATATTTATAGAATTATTAGGGTTTCTTTTTCACTATTAGCTAAAATAGATCCACCATTATTATCAATGATAGTTTTCATAACTGGCAAAGTTAAAAGTATATATTTTGACCATTTTGAATCGCTTAAATTCGGTATATTCAAACCTAAAACAATATTATTTAAGGAGAATATTATGTCAGTTAAATTCAAATCAACAAAGTTAAAATTATTATTTTTGGCAAAGTTAAAAACCATCAAACATATAGCTTCGTCCGCGCATACAGCTCTTGGACCTTCTTCAAATTCATACCTTTCTCTGTCATTTATAGTTTTAATTTTCATCATTTTACGCAAAACTGGAGACCATTCAAAAATTGCAAACAACCCTAAATGCAAAACGTCATGAAATCTATAACCGTCGGCAGTTTTGGAGTTATCGTTGATATTAGTACCAACTTTTTGATCGTTAAAAAATGATTGACAAGCAATTAATGGCAAAGCTTCTGGTGACCATTTTTCATTATTCGAGATAAGATCTAATTTGATTGTTTTAGGAAAATCGATATTATTCATAATAAATTTTTGAATTAAAAATAACCACCTAAAAAGATGGTTACATTTTGAGCTAATTATTCACAACCAGTACAAGTTACTTCAAAAGTATTTTCTACTTGTTCAGAGTTTGAAAGCACTTCTGCTGTCATTCTTTCTGTAGATATAGACATAATTGATATTGCAAATATTTAAAATATGGGCAATTACCCATTCAAAAATGTATATATATATATTGTCAATAGTCAATGTATAATGTTATATTCATAGCACTAACACTAATCACACCTAAAAGCGTAAACTACTAATAATTTACCAGCCTTGTAAGCAGAATAAAGTCCAATAACAATTAAACAATAAACCAAAAAGCTTTAGAATTGTAGTTAATATCAATTCACTAATTCCAAAAAGATTTGAGTTTAGATTGCATTCAAATTAGCTTCATCAATAAAACCGCCGCCAAGCAGCTGACCTTCAGAAGAATAAAAAACAGCACTTTGACCAACTGCAATTGCTCTTACTGGAGTTTCAAAAGTAACTTTGGCGGAATCAAAATTCATTTTACCACCTGAACATTGAAAAACCACTTGGCAATTCACAGCTTTGGATCTGTAACGAACCTGACACTGACAACTTAAAATATTATCTTGTAGCCAATGAGAATCAGTATTATCCAAATCCAAATGCCAATTACAATTTTTAACCATAATCTCACTAGAATCCATCTCTTCGGCTAGATTTTGGTGACACACAGTGACAATATTAGCTTTGACATCAATTGCCGAGACAAACCACGGACCGTTAGATAAGCCTAGATTTTGTCGTTGACCAATAGTAAACAAAAAGGCTCCTTCGTGTTGACCTAGAACAAATGTTTGTTTTTGATCGCTTATTCCAACTATCTTTTTATCTAAGGTTTTGGTTTTACTCGAATTCAAACCAATTAGTTGCAATTCATCAGCAGTCATTATCGTTACAATCTGACCAATTTTGGCACCCAAAGTCTGTAGCAACATTTCTCGAAGACTTGTCTGACCCACGAAGCAAAGACCTTGAGAATCGGGCTTAGAATAAGTAATAAGATTTTGAAACTCGGCAAACTCACGAACTTCGGCTTTAGTCTCGAATTCACCAACTGGGAATAGAATATGACTCAACTGCTCACGACGAATTTGCCACAAAAAGTAAGTTTGATCTTTGTTGGTATCTTTGGCTCTAAAAATTGGCATAATAATAGAATTAAGAATTAAGAATCCACTGTGGTCAAAAAATCCTCTCAAAAAACAACAACTATCCGTAATTATTTGCAACTGTTATTCTTAACTTAATTCAGAATCTAGACCAAATTTACTATCATCTTGAACAAAGCCAAAGAACTCACAAATCTACCGACAGCCTTTTTAAAATAAAATAAACCCATAATGGGTTAGCAAGGTTTTTATATCCTAAATCGAGTTCAGAATGACAGGTAATTATAATCAATCTTAAATCTTAACAGCTTCAGCGTATTTGCGACTTACTTCAGACCAGTTAACTAAATTAAAGAATTCTTTGATATAATCAGCTCGGCGGTTTTGGTAATCTAAGTAATAGGCGTGCTCCCAAACATCCATAGTCATAAGAGGTGTTCTACCGTGAAGAAGCGGAGAATCAGCGTTGGCAGTTTTTTCGATAACTAAGTCGCCTTCAGCATTGAGTGACAACCAGACCCAACCCGATCCGAATTGTGTCAAACCTGCTTCAGTCCACAACTTTTGAAAGTTTTCGTAACTACCAAAAGCATCAATTTTGGAACTAAGTTCAGTGCTTAATTCGAATTTTTGTTCGCCAGTTTGCATTGATTCCCAATAAATATTGTGATTGTAGACTTGACCTGCGTTATTAATTACCGCTTGTCTCTTTTCAGCAGGGAATTTGTCTAGGTTTTTTAGAATTTGTTCAACTGTCATTCCAGCCATATCTGGATAATCTCCCAGGATAGTATTGAGATTATTGACGTAAGTTGCATGATGTTTGCCATGGTGGATTTCGATTGTCTGTTGGTTAATTGTTGGAGCCAGTGCATTAGTTGCGTAAGGTAAATCCATTAGTTTGATCATAATAATAATGTTTTAATTTGATTTCAAATATCTCTTTAAGTCAACGGTAGGTCAAGATTATTGTCAATTGAAATAATTTACAACTGATTTCTCAAACTCCAATAACTTGGTATTTCAGCTGCTTGTACACGACCTCTATAACTTAGGTTGTGATGTGAGTATATATAAGCAATACACTTACCATCTTCACCTAACAGATAATCTAGGGTTTTACTATTTCTTTGGGTTAATAGTTTACTCAATCTGTGATTTGATTCATCACATTGAACTAGACACATTGGAAGAGTTTGAACCTCATAATTCCTCCCAAATTGCTCTAATTCATCGAGATTAGCACCAAGTAGGACTTTATCTAAGAATTCTTTTTTTTCTGTTAAATTGGTAGGCATTGTTTCAAGTGACAATTTTTGTTGATCTGGATATGACATTTGTTCAAATTAACACAAAAAATACCAATTGACAAATTAACCGATTCAACTAACCTACAAAAACTTATGATTCAAGATATCAATTAATCTTTGTGTGTCTTTTTGATCAATGATTAGAGTGATTTCGGTGTATGTAGAAACGACTTCGACTAGATTAATTTTGTTCCAGGCTAGAGCTTGAAGAACTTGATACGTAATTCCAATTTGTTCTAAGTATTCTGTACTGAATTTGAGGCTAACACTAGCTAATTGATCAAGTTCAAGATTATTCACAAAACCGTCAAAGGCTTCAAAAATGATATTTTTTAATTTGGTGTTAACAAAAATTGTAGTTTCAGAATTGCCAGAAACAATGTTTAGATAATGATTTTCGCTATTTTGGATTTTTTTGTAGATTGAGTTGATTTCTTCAGTGCAATATTGCAGCGGAATTGGATAATTAATCTCACTAAGTGGATACTTAACTTGAATATCGTTGACCTTGAATTCCAATTGTTCAGGTGATTTGAGCTCTTTTTGAATCCTAGATAATGCCATTACAACAGCATTTTTGGAAACTGGTTTGTAACTTTGCTTTTGAATTTCGGGAATTAAGTCTTGAGCCAAACTACTCAAATTGAGATAATTCTTACATAACATTTCAGTCAAAGTTGGTTTGGTGTGTAGGATTTGGCGAACATAATCGGTGATTGAGAACATTTTTTGGAGTTAAGTTAAAATAACAATTTGTTTCAAATATAACAGAATTAAAATATTAATGTCAAAACTACTAAATTTGTAGCTAAAAATAAATTATAGTGTAATTGTAAGTTTGCTTAATTTTACGTTAACAATATAATAATCTAAATTTAATATTTAATAATATTAATCCCAATTAGAAATAAGATGCAATAAATATAAATATTGTATAATTGTACACGTAAAATATTCAATCTTATAACTATACAATGTCTTACGAAATCAATTCACACTCAACTGGAATAGAGGCAGAATTTGATCTTATCTGCCCTTGTGGTGGTAGAAAAAACACAAGTGAGTTAATAGAAAGTACTAATTTTTCGCAATATGAAATTTCGCCTCACACTATCGAAATCGGAACAAACGGTGGTAATTCCATTACTGAAAGTTTGAAAACAATTTTTGATCAAATAAAGCAGTTATCAAAAGAGTTGAAACAAAATACTAACCTGTTTCCATTTGGAAGTTTACCAAATAAAAGAAGTCGTCAAGAACACAAGGATGCTATTGATCATTTGCAAAATCATCCTAATGAGTACTATAAATATTTATTAAGAGAACGAGACGGATCGATCGTTTCTAGTAATCTTGATGTCAACGGATTACAGTTTCATGTTGGAATTGCTGATTCAGATAATTTTGAAATACTTTTAAAAAGATACAATGCACTTAGGTTTTTGACACCATTGTTTCAAGGTTTGGCAGCTAGTTCCCCAATTAGAGATTCAATATACCGAGGATATTCATCTGAAAGAGCACTATCAAAAAAGGGATTACCAAAAAGTGGTGTTCCAGATTTTTTGGACAGTCTCGAGCAATTGGATTTTATTCTTGGAACGAACCCATCTCATGTAAAATCAAGCCTTTCTCCTGGTTATTATCCCATTAGATTGCCTCGTCAAGACATTAATACAACCGAATTATGTTCTATGGATATGATTCCCGACAAAGATTTAATTGTTTCTTTGCTTGACCTTTATCTTAGAATTTGCAAAAAAATAGATGTCTCAAGCTACCACCAACTCCCTGAAAATATTTTTGGTAATCACAATCAACTTAGAATGTCCCATATTATTAATACCAACTTTCAATCAGTTGAGAATATGCAACAATGCTTGAGAGATACTCAAGTAGTACTTTCCAATAATTCTATGATTCCATTTAATCAATGGTTAAAAAACATTTTTGAATGGATTGAAGAAATTCCCTCACAAATATTAAGCCAAAATACAACTAATAGTCTTATGACAATACTAGAAAAAGGAACTCACAGCGAGCAGCTAATTCAATCTTTACAACAGCTAGAAATTATCCAACCATACAGTTTTGGGGATGTTCAAAGTTACAATACTAGTCAAATGCATGATATTGTTAATTTGTACAGACAACATGCTCAAACAAATTTATTTTCCAAACTATAAAAAACTACTTACATGAAAAAAATTGGTATTTTAGCCGCAATTACAACTTTAGATATTGATATTATAGAAAAAGTCGCCCAGCCATATGTAGATATGATAGCCAAAGAAAACTGGCTTCCAATAATAATTCCACATCAAGAAAAGTTATTCGAAGAATATATCAAAATATGTGACGGATTTGTATTTATAGGAGGTTCTAATGATTGTACTCCCCAAATCTATCAAGCTCAAAATACTCACTCTAAAGGTTGTAATTTGAGTCAAGACAAGGAAGAATTACAATTAATGAGTTTGATTGAAAAATCAAAAAAACCGTTACTTGGAATTTGCAGAGGAATGCAACTTATGAATATTTATTTTGGTGGTAGTCTGATCCAAGACGTCACAAATAGTCAATTACATTGTCAATACACTAATCAGGACATCTCAGTTCACAGTGTAACAATAAATGAAAGTAGATATTTGCCAAGTGGAGAATATAATGTAAATAGTGTTCATCATCAAGCTGTTCAAAAAATTGGTTCTAACCTCCTTATTACGAGCACATCAGAAGATGGTATAATCGAATCATTAGAACACAAAACACTACCTTGGATTGGGGTACAGTGGCATCCAGAATTTGGATTCTTGGACAAAGAATGCACTAGTGTTTTTTAAAACTCACTTTATTGTAAGCACAAATCAGAATTAGATTTCACTACTCATATTATTACGCAAAGTTTACTTTGACAGAAACTAAACTAACTAATTTTTAACTAAAACAAATTTGATATATGAACATTTTTTGTAATTCTGACTTGGTCAGACACGATCCTAGATTTGAAGTTTTTAATGGTCAAAAATACGACCATGCTGACAAACCAACTAGAATTGACTCAATATTAACCCAATTAGATAGTTCATTCCAAGTATCTGAATCAAATCAAGATTTGCAAATAAAATTACTCAAGCAAGTTCACGACAGTGAATACATAGATTTTTTGATAAATTATCAGAATCCAGAGCGAACTTATCCGAGTATTTACAATTATTCTCAATACCTCCATCTCACACCTGCCAAAGAATTGATTAATTTATCTAATTATTGTTTTGATACCTTTACACCTTTTAGTTCAGATATCTGGTCAATTGTCAAGGAATCAGCTGAATTAGCCCTATCGGCAATGGATTGCACTTACAATGATAACAAAGTGAGTTATGCCTTATGTCGTCCACCTGGTCATCACGCTTCTATAGCAGCACAAGAATTACTCAACCGAGGGAAAAAAGTTTGTATTTTGGATATTGATTATCATCATGGCAACGGTGCCCAAGAAATATGGTATGAATCGGATCAAGTTCTGACAATTTCTATTCACAGAGATGAACAGTTTCCTTATTTTAGTGGCAAAGAAAGCGAAAAAGGATTTGGTTTGGGGCTAGGTTTTAATCACAACTTTATGTTTGGTGAAGCTGTTGAGGAGGAGGAATATTTAACTATACTACAAAAAGCTTTACAAGTCGCTAAGTCCAAAAATGTTGATTATATAATTGTATCAGCTGGTTTTGACACTTATTACCAAGATCCAATTTGTGACGCAAAATTAAAAATAGAAACTTATCACAAAATTGCCAAAGAAATTCGACAGCTAAATATTGCAACAATTATCTTACAAGAAGGTGGTTATCACATAGGAGATTTAGGTAAATGTGTAAACAGTTTTTTGAAAGGTTTTGATTCCTAAAACCAAAAAATAGCTATTTTGTACTTCACAACAGAACCTAATTTTAATCAATTTTATTATGTCCCAAATCAATTCTCAACTCGCACTTTACACTAATTCTTTTGGTCAGAAGGTTTTTATTCCAGTAATTAGATATTCCAGAGGCAATGGCTCAAAAATTATTTTGACTTGTTTAGCTCATGGCGACGAAGTTATTGGTTCCATGGCAGCCTTACAATTACTTCAAAAAGTAAAGGAAAATGACAACTGGCAAGGAGAGTTGATAATTTTACCCTGTTTGAATCAGGCTGGAATGGAAAGAATGTCTAGGTTTTTTGAAGCAGATAATTTGTATGATACAAGCACACAGAATCTCAATCGTCTTTTTGGAGCTAATAATCCAAGTTTGGCAGGTCAAGCGGCTGACACTATTTTGAACTTCATAGTCAATGAAAAACCTAACTTAGCAATTGATTGTCATTCTTACGCCATCAAATCTTTGGTTCACATTATCTTAGATAGACCTGGAGGAAAGCAAGAGCAAAACCTTGTAGAATTAGCCAGCAATTCTAATATTCCGTTTTATCTTGAGTACGAAGCACAAACGGTCACCCAGCAAAAGTTAGATTTTTGTTTACCTAATCAGCTTTTAATTCGTGGAATTTTGGCTTTTACTATTGAACTTGGATCACAATTTGGTTTTGATCAGCAAGAATTAGAATTAGCTACACAAGCTTTGAGCAATTTGGTTCTAGGCACAAAACATGATTTGTACTTGATTCAAAACGCTAATGATCTGAAAGGCAAGATTGCAAATAGACAAGAAATCAAAAACCAATCCAATTACTGTGGTTTGTTCATCCCATTAAAACCCTTAGGTAAAAACATCAAAAAAGGTGAAACAATTGCTCAAATATATAATTTGTATGGTGAATTAGTATCAACTATCACAATGCCAACTGACGGAATTGTACTTGTCTGGTCAAAATCCAACTATACTTATCCACACAGTACGCTTGCAGTAATTGTAGTCTAACTTTAGAAGCCAAAAGACAAAAGACAACATTGTCCAAAGTCAAGACGAATTAAAACAAAGAAAGATACTTCATAAAAAATAAAACTAACTAGTTGATAAGTAAGAATTGTTCAAAGTTAATAGAGATTTGGGCATAAAATCCTAATTACTAGCTGCTGCAATGGCAGTTATTTTTATATTTGGATAAATGTTCAAAATGGTTTTGGCAGACTCACTCAAAGTCGAACCTGTGGTTGCGAGGTCATCTATAACAATAATATTCTCAAAACTAGACAACTCATAACTATCATCAAGTTCGAATTTTCCTATTAGATTAACTAATCTTTGTTGACGATTAAGTTTTCCTTGAGCTTTGGTGGTGAAAGGTTTGCGGATAATTTCTGCAAAAGGTAAATCATAGTGCGATGCTATTTTTTTGGCCAATAGTCTTGGCAAATGATAACCACGAATCAATTCTCTGTAAGGGTCAGCAGGTACACACGTTATCAAAGTTCCAGAATTAAAAGTAAAATCTTGTAGACTCCTAAGCATCCAATTAGTCATAATTGAACTCAAAGCCCACTGACCAGTTTTGGCACTAAGAATTGTAGAGGAAACAACTGGATTATGATAATTAAGACAAACTGTAATACTAGGTAAAAATGAATCAAGACCAGTCTTAACAAAAAGTTTTGAATCAGTCAAAATTAACTTTTTTTCAGTGAGTGGACAAAACAAATCTAAAATAGTCATAGTTTAAAAAAAAGATAGCTAATCTACTATATACATGTCATTCTTAATTTGAAAAAACTGTAAAATACACTCTATCTTTTAGATCCTTCATACAAGCTTCAGGATGAGAGGTTGGAGTTTAGGCTGACATTTTAGGTTTTTGATTAGGTTGTAAGTTAGTTAAGGCTTGAGTATACAAAATAATTTTGCATTTTAAATTGTTAATTTGGAATTATTTATTCTTACCCAAAACCGAGAACTTTTTGTAGAATCTTTTCAAACACCGCCAAATCTATTCTTTCACATTGACTCCAATAATTGATTATAATAAGCAAAGCTGAAGTTGTTTGCTCCTCTCTCAAGTTCTGACGAATCATTTTAATTGACTCTGCAAAAAATAAAAAATCTTGATAATCTTTGGGTTTGTAGATTTCTTTGGAGTGTAGAATATGTTGTAGAATCCAGTTTTTTTTGGTCTTTACAATCTCTATGCTAAGAAGTTGATTGGGCTGAATTAAGTGTTTGTACTTGTAATTATCAATTTGAGTTGGTAGCTTAACTGAAGTCAAAGTTGAATCTGTCAGAATCCTACCGTAACTTATATTCAAAATTGAATCAGTATAAACCTCCAAAAATATTCCAGTTAATTGTTGAATTTCCATATTAAAAAGAATCAAATGAATAACAGTTAGAGTAAATGTTAAGTTTTTTGTCAACCAGAATTGCCGCATCGAATTGTACACTCCAATTAGAATAACTTGGATACCGGCGAACAAAACCTTGGTAAGACTTGTACAAGCAAAGGAGTTTTTTGCGAGTTATCTGCTCAAGCACCAATGCAAAATTTTGATTCTTACGAGCCTTAACTTCCACCAAAAATAGCCTTTTATCTTTGGACATGATTAGATCTATTTCGCCAATTTTATCACTTTGATAATAGTTAAAGTTTTTAACAACTAGAATATAACCTTGCTCCAAATACCAATTTAGAACCAAGTTTTCTGCTAATTGTCCAATCTCTGTAGTAGTCATAATAATATATCCAGTTACACGAAACTACAACCTTTTGTCAAACAAAAAAAATTCCCCTAATTAAAGAGGAAATAACACTATTAAGATTCTGTTTCAGTTGTTGAGGTGACAGGTTGTGAGTCGGTCATCAAATCTGATATAGATTGAATTTGTTTTCTAGTCTTTGGTTTGGATATCTTAGTTGTAGTTTGGACTTTACCTAGACGTGTATTGAACTTATCAATTCTTCCAGCAGTATCTACCAAAACGGCTTTTCCTGTGTAGAATGGGTGGCAGTTACCACATATTTCGACGGTTAAAAATTCAATTGTTGAACCCAAAGTATAAACTGATTGGCAGTTAGTACATTTGGCTGTTGCATTGGGATAAAAAATGATATCGGTGCTCTTGGCCATAATAAAAAATGTTTAACTTATAATAAA
>JAYUKQ010000017.1:0-5690 GCA_043764315.1 bacterium
TACTAACAATCTTCGAAAGAGAAAGTAACGTCGAATTAGATGTCTTAGAAGTCCAAAAAGCTCTTTAAGGTATAGCACTTTAGTGACATAAATAATAAAACCTCCAGTAATTTGGAGGTAATTTTTTGGTCTAGAATATCAACTGTCATTTTTGAATTTATTTCAGAATCTAAAAACTGCTTAGAATAATAATGTTGAGTTTAAATCCAAAAAATTTAATTTATTTGGGTTTTATTAACAAATATTAACTCAAGCTTCCACTGACTACAAAGTCTTTAGCTTCAAGTTTGATTGCTTTGACACCTTGACTGTTGCGACCAAATTGGCTAATTGAATTAGGATCGATAGCAATTGTAATTCCTTCTTTGGTGGTAATAATTAGATTCTCCTCTTCTCCAGTTAGAACTTGAACCATTACAGGTTTTCCAGTTTTGGTTGTCATATTGAGAGTTTTGACACCTCCAGCGGCTCTTGCTGTCTTACGGTATTCTGGCAGGTAAGTATGTTTGGCAAAACCATTTTCGGTTACTACAAGTAGTGATGGGAATTTTTTGTCAGTAATTTCAGAATTAGTTCCAGTCTCGGTTTCATCGTCTCCACCTTCAGCAAAATCAATCTGCGACAATTGCATTCCAATTACGTAATAACCAGTTTTGAGTTTGATCCCACGAACACCAGCTGCGGTTCGACCAATTGGATTAAGCTGCGTTCTATCAAAAATTACAGTCTTGGCATTATTGGCTGAAATAATTACTTTATCTTGATCTGATAGTGACAAAAGTACTTCTACAAGTTCATCACCTTCTTTGAGATTGATAGCAATAATTCCACTTGAGCGAATGTTATTGTACTCTGAAAGTGACGTCTTTTTGACTGTACCATTCTTGGTGGCAAAGACCAAGTAACCATCTTTATCATTTTCTTGAGCCTTAGAAATTGTTAGAATGTTGGTCACTTTTTCACCTTCTTGGAAGTTAAAGTAATTAACTAGATTTTGACCGCGACCAGTTCTGGAACCAGAAGGAAGTTCAAACACACGAGTTCGAAACACACGACCAAAACTAGTAAAAGCATAGATATAATCATGAGAATTGCAGATCATTGAAGTCTTAACCCAATCTTTATCTTTGGGATCAAAACTACTTACTCCACGACCGCCACGATGTTGCTGCCTAAAGGTTGAAGTTGGTAGAACCTTAACGTATTGTGATTGAGTTAATTGAACTAGAACCTCTTCCTCTTCTATAAAGTCTTCTTTATTGTAATTAATCAAACTAGTTTCAATAATTTGGGTCTTTCGATCGTCACCGAGTTTGTCAGCAGCAGCTTGCATTTCGGAGCCAACTAGCGCTTTCATAACTTCAGGATTGCCTAGGATTTGCATTAATTCTTCTACCAATGCTAATTTTTGGAGACGCTCTTCTTCAATCTTGGCTTTATCCATACTAGTTAAAGTCTGTAGACGCATCTGTAGAATTGCCTCCGCTTGCTTGTCTGACAGATTGAATCTTTCCATTAATTTGGTTTTTGCTTCTTGTTTGTCGGCTGATTTTCGGATCAAAGCTACAACGGTGTCAATAAAATCTAAAGCAATTTTTAGACCGTCCAAAATATGTAATTCAGCATTAGTTTTGTCTAGGTCAAATTGAGTTCGACGAGTTACTACAACGTAACGATGGGCAATAAACTCATTGAGAATTTCTTTTAGATTAAGAAGTTTGGGTTGGCGACCATCATTAACTAGTGCCAAAAGATTAAAATGAGCATTAACTTGCAGATCTGTCATCTTATATAACTGATTCAAAATTACTTCTGGCGAAGCGTCACGTTTGCACTCAATTACAATCCTAATTCCTTCTTTATTGGATTCATCTTGAATATTCCTAATTCCTTCAATTCTTTTGTCTTTGATTAGATCTGCCATTTTGATTAGTAGATCAGACTTGTTGACTTGATAAGGAATTTCACGAACGATGATTTCTTTTTCGGTGGTTTCTACACGAGATCTAAAGGCGGCTTTGCCTCGACCAGTCATATAAGCTTGCAAAATATCGTCGGTTCCGTAAAGAATTCCGCCAGTTGGAAAATCTGGACCTTTAACGTATTGCATCAATTCTTGAATCGTAAGTTCAGGATTATCCATTAACGCCAAAATACCCGCTACAACTTCACGTAGATTATGTGGTGGAATCTCGGTAGCCATACCAACTGCAATACCTGTTTGACCATTGATCAACAAATTAGGAATAATAGCTGGTAAAACTTTGGGTTCACGGATAGAACCGTCGTAATTATCCACAAAATCCACTGTGTTTTTTTCAATATCTTCAGTAAGAAGAGTTGTCATTTTGGTCATTCTACATTCCGTGTAACGCATGGCAGCAGGCGAATCTCCATCCACAGAACCAAAGTTACCTTGTGGATCTACAAGCATATATCGCATTGAAAAATCCTGACCCATTCTAGCCAAAGCGTTATAAATGGAGAGATCGCCGTGAGGGTGATATTTACCCATTACCTCACCGACAACTTGAGCACATTTGCGGAATTTGGCACCTGGTGTCAAGCCCATTTTGTCCATTACATAGATAATACGACGATGAACTGGCTTTAGACCATCACGCACATCTGGCAAGGCACGAGATACAATGACACTCATGGCGTATTTGAGGTAACTAGATTGCATTTCTTGCTCTAGGACTTTGGTTTCGATTCTATCTTCCATTCCACTGGGAGTGTGAAAAACTTCAGTTTCAACTTGTGTATCTATTGAGGTATTTGTTTCAGAATTAAAATTAGATTCGGATTCAGTATTTGTTGAAGAATTAGGTTCAAAATCGGTAGACATATTAATGAAGGCTTGCAGCTGTAGGTTTTATTGTCAACTTACAGTAGTGGCTTATAAGTCAACAACGCAAACTAAAAATTACAATTAGTTATAATTTACTTTTTACCAGCAAAACATAAATATTAAACCAATGATAACCTGTAATCCCCAAAGCATTGTTTACATTTTGAGATAGAGGAAATACGATTTAGAATGAACCAACATTTTAAACAATATGATATGTGGCATATGGATCTTAAACTATTACCACCAATACTAGGTGAGAAGAAAGTTGTTGGTCAAAAACAGTACCTCCTAGCTTTTGTAGATGACTGTAGTCGTAAAGCCTACTTTGATATTATCAATGGTAAAAACCAACATCAAGTCAATACTAAGTGATAATGGTAAAGAGTTCAAAGGTCTAAAACATCAACACACTGTAGAGAAACTACTTATCCAAATGAGAATCAAACATAGATATACAAGAGTCAGTAGACCGCAGACTAATTGTAAGGTTGAAAGGATTAATAAAACTGTAAATCAAGAGTTTTTGACAAATTTTGGTGTTAAAAAGATTTAAGACTGGTTCTTATGTTTAATTCTACATATTCCTTAAATCAACCTCACCTTAAGAAGCGAGGCATTACTACAGCTCCAAGTTACTCAAATAGGTTGAATAAAAGCAAGGCCATACGTACAAAGCTACAGAATTATACTTAATCAAAGCAAAACAAACTTTCAGTTGATCAACACGAGCCAAATTAACGCTATATCTATTGCATTATTATTATTTTACATATACTTTATTGACCAAAAAAAAAGATTTAGATTCAAAAGTAATGTTGATCAACAGAATTATTAACTAATTTTGAACATTACAATGCAACCATATCAAGCACAAGAAGGTTATAATCCTTCCTTCGACTTTGAATCCAAAATTCCAAAAGTTAGAACAGCAAAAGAAATGAGAATTAATTTACAATCGCCCGAAGCACTATTGAAGGAGGCTTTGATTAAAGTCAGAAAACCAGAGTTACTAGCACAAAGCAGTTATTACGATGATTTGGAAAGTGATTGGAGAAATGGTCGCAGATATTGGTTTAGAGACAATGCACCAATAACACAAGAAATGTTAAACACATATTGTGCTGAAAATTTATCCTATACTGGAGGATTGAATTTTATAGGTCGTAAATTACCGTACACAAAAGATGGTAGAACACCTATTAGGTGTCAATATCAAATCAATTTAAATCTTGCAGCAGGTGGAGAGAAAGGATCTTTTGGCGTTAGTGGTCCATTCACTCATTTCAGAGATTTACCCAGAATCACACCTTTATGTCAATCATTTTATTCAAACAACCATTGGGCTCACAGCAATGGCACAAGGTGCGGTATCTATGTTCCACCAGCTGGCAAAGGAACGTTAACCCGTTAATCAAATAAAACAAAGTAACTATATGACTAAAACAATCCAAAAACTAACCATTATTAATTTGATACTACTTGCAATTGTAATGATTATTGTTACTTGTAACATACTTTTTTCTACATATATTATAGGCATAAATTACTTTGGTTCAAAAGAAATTGAAGTAAATAATATAGATTGTACACCTAAACCAATTTGTGAAACTTAAAAATCAAGGGGTATAAAATCAAACAGATTGACACTTTGGTCAAAAAAAATCTTAGTGGCAATAACTTTGTAGATTCTAACCAATTACAAAGAGATTTGAAATTAACTTCAGAACAAGCTAATCAAGTCCAAAAAGCAATAAATAATTTTAACAATCTACCGACGGAACTTAAGGATGGTTCAAGCAAAACAATTAAGCAAATATTCAAAACAACAATATTCAAACAACTAGAGAAAGATGAGAATACTTTACTTGAAAATACAATTGTCTTTGTTGAAAAGCTAGGTGTAGTAAATATTAACGCTGATTCTTGTTATAGTTCAACTATTGATTATTATTGGTGGGGTGTTTGGTTTGATCATTCTGGTTGCGTTGCAAAAGACCTTGCTTATAACTTTCAACAATGGGGTAACAATGCTAGCTGGGCTGGTGGAGTTTGCTCAAGTGGAGTAGGAGGATGGTTAAAAAATTGGTACATAGCTATAATTGGTGGTGCAATATGCACAATACCATCTTGGGCTATGACAAATTGGGGCAATACAATTGGTTATCAAAATGATAGATGTGGAAATGAGGGTGTTTATATCGCAATGGTTGGTTGGATTAATCCTTGGCAATATATTTACAGTAAATGTTAAATATTTGATTATAATGAACAATATATTTTATATAATTATATTTAGTTTGGTAACTACACTGCTATTGTTTAAAACAAAATTAATTTTAACATTTTATAAAAAAATTTATGATAGAATTATCCTGTTTATAACGATTATATTACTATTCATACCAGTAATAACAAGTTTAGCTCAAATTACTTTAAGTAAAGAGTTATACTTTTTAACTAATATTAACAGCCTTAATAGTTTGTTTTCCCTGGTTCCAGTTATTGCTATATATCTAATAATTTGAGCAATCTATATTACCTCACTTCGGTGAGGTTTAAATTGTAATAGGTATCCATATTGTGCCTATAAATGGTAATTATTATGAATGAAATATTTAAATGTGTTACGAATTTGTTAGAAACTATCAAGTAATCTCATCTGTAATCTTGTTATTATTAGGTTTTCTTATTGGTAAATTAAAAAAATCAACAAAGAAAAGAAACTCACTCTTGGTATCATTCTATTCGGTGTATATGGATTCTTAGCTGTAAACCCAAAAGCATTGTTTACATTTTGAGATAGAGGAAATACGATTTAGAATGAACCAACATTTTA
>JAYUKQ010000018.1:0-5671 GCA_043764315.1 bacterium
AAACTACTCCAAAGAATTATTGAAATCTCAACACAACCAAACGACATAGTCCTAGATTATCACTTAGGTAGCGGTACAACTACGGCGGTTGCTCACAAAATGGGGCGACAATATATCGGTGTAGAACAGATGGATTATATAGAAACAATCTCCGTGGAGAGAATGAAAAAAGTAATTGACGGCGAGCAAGGAGGAATCAGTAAAGCTGTTAATTGGCAAGGTGGCGGTGAGTTTGTCTACCTAGAGCTTAAACAACATAACCAAAACTTTGTAGAGAGAATCCAAAAAGCACAGAACCAAACAGAGATAAAATCAATCTGGAAGGATATACAAAAAACTGGTTTTTTGAGTTACAAAGTTGACCTAAAACTGGTTGACCAAAATGCTAAAGGGTTTGAGGGTTTGAGTCTAGAAGATGGGCAAAAGTTCTTGATGGAAGTGCTGGACAAGAATATGTTGTATATAAATTTGAGCGACCTAGATAATGCAGATTATCCAGTGAGTGAGGAAGACAAGTTAGTTAACAAAAGTTTTTATAAAGGTAAAAAATAATTTTTATGCAGACACTTAACGAAAAAATAAACGGCTACAAAGAATTTAATGACTTGCCAGTTGTTGATAACTTCATAATTGATAATCTAAATCCAAATTTTGAATTGCGACCTTACCAAAAAGAGGCAATATCTAGGTTCGACTTCTACTGGAATTCTAAACACAAACAAAATCCAACTCATTTGCTGTTTCATATGGCGACTGGAAGTGGGAAGACAATTATTATGGCTAGTTCTATAATCTACCTTTACCAGCAAGGTTATCGCAACTTCTTATTCTTTGTGAACAGTAATAATATAATCCAAAAAACCAAAGACAACTTTTTGAATGCAAGTTCTAGCAAATATCTTTTTGGGCAAAATATCGAGATTGGTGGTAAAAAAATCGAAATCCAAGCCGTAGATAATTTTCAGTCTACTAATGAAGATGGTATTAATATATGTTTTACGACTATACAAGGGCTTCATACCAAACTGAATGAACCACAAGAAAATAGCCTAACATTTGATGACTTTAGTGACCAAAAAATTGTGTTAATCAGTGATGAGGCTCACCATATCAACTCGGACACCAAAAAAGGATCGTCAAACGAAGAGTTGTTTGAGTCTGCAACATGGGAAAGTACAATTAATAAAATACACCGAAGTAATCCAGAGAATGTGCTGTTAGAATATACTGCTACAATAGATTTAACCAATCAGAATATAATTGATAAATACAGCGACAAACTACTATTTGATTACCCCCTTAGAGAATTTCGTATTGATGGATATTCCAAGGAGGTAAGGGTGTCCCAGCACGACACGGACAAAATTACAAGAGCTTTGATAGCAATAATCTTGTCTCAATATAGGCTAAAGTTGTTTCAAAAAAATGGACTGAATATTAAGCCAGTAATTCTATTCAAGTCTAAAACTATTAAGGAGAGTCAGGAGTTTGTAGGGCAGTTTGTGGAGTTTGTAAGCACTCTCAAAAAAGATCAACTGGCAAAGTTACAAACAAGCGTTGAGGATGAAATAATACAAAAGGCTTTTAGGTTTTTTGAGAGTCAAAACATTAGTCTTGATAATTTGGTTTTGGAGTTGCAAGAGTCCTTTGCAGAGAGCAAATTAATTGAAGTCAATAGCAAAAACGAAAGTGAAGATAAGCAACTTGCTGTTAACAGTTTGGAAGATACCAAGAACGAATACCGAGTCGTTTTTGCGGTGGACAAACTCAACGAAGGTTGGGATGTTTTGAACTTGTTTGATATTGTGAGACTTTATGATACTCGTGATAACAAAGGAAATAAAGCTGGTAAAACTACAATTAGCGAAGCCCAATTGATAGGCCGTGGAGCGAGATACTGTCCTTTTGTGATTAATCAAGATGATTCTAAATACCAACGAAAATACGATCAAGAATTAGATAACGAATTGAAGTTTTGTGAGGAATTAGTCTATTACTCAAGCTATAATCCCAAATATATCCAAGAGCTAACAAGTGAACTCAAAAAACAAGGTATAATTCCAGACACTCACAAAAAAATAAATCTTAACCTCAAAGAGTCATTCAACGAATCAGACTTTTTTAAGACAGCAATTGTGTGGACAAATGACAGGGTTAAGTATGACCGCAAAGATATCGTAAGACTTAATAGTTTAGTTCAATCCAATATTTACAAGGTAAAATTAATATCTAATGTCAGTCAAACTAGCCTAGTTTTTGGTAACACAGCGGTTCAAAATAACTCAAATGCCAGAAACTTACCAATGGCAGAGCTTTGTCAGATACCAACACATATTAAGTTAAATGCTATTAATTCTGTTGAATTTTATAAGTTTAGTAACTTTATTTCATTTTTACCTAATCTCAAGTCATTTTCTGAATTTTTGGAAAGTTCTGATTATTGCAAGAATCTCAAAATTGAAATCAACACTACCAAATCCAATTTTGAAGAGTTGGACAATACCGACCTGTTTATAATTGCCAAATCAGTTTTTAGGCAGGTTGTAGAAGTTCTAAAGTCTGATGAAATAGAATATCGAGGTACAACAGAATTTAAAGGAGAAGATCTCAAAAGAAGATTAAGAAGCAAAGTATTAAATATCGCCATAGAGCAAGGCAACCAAGAGTTTGGAGTAAGCCAAAACAATAATCTAAAATCTGAATTTCAAATCGATTTGAAGACACGAGATTGGTATGTGTATGAAGATAATTACGGAACCAGTGAGGAAAAATACCTCGTCAAAACAATAGATTCATATATAATCAAGCTACAAAAAAACTATGAAGACGTGTACCTAATTAGAAACGAAAAAATATATAAGATTTATAGTTTTGATGATGGAAGAGCTTTTGAGCCTGATTATCTACTTTATATGAAGAAGAAAGATGGTCAAGAAAGTATTCAATATCAAGTTTTTATAGAGCCAAAAGGAGGTCACTTGTTAGAAAATGATAAGTGGAAAAATGACTTTTTACTCGAATTAGAAAATAAAGCTGAAATCAAAACTTTGTTCGTCAACAAACATTACAAAATATTAGGCTTACCATTTTTTACCCAAAACCAAAAATCCAAGTTTATTACCAGTTTACAACTTTATATTCAAACTTAAACTATATATTAATATGAAAAATTCCAAATTCAAATGCTCACAGTGCGACTATGAAGTTTCCAAATGGCTAGGCAAATGCCCTTCTTGTAATTCTTGGAATTCATTTGTAGAATTAGAAACAGCTCCAATTGGCAAGGCGGGAATCAAAATTGATGGTCCAACTTCTAAGCCAACTTCTATCGCTGATATTCTGGAGCAAATAAAAGCCAATCCTGAACAAAGATTTTATGATTTTAGCTCTTCTGCTTTGACTGATTTTTGGGGCAAAGGTCTTGTGGCTGGATCTTTTGTACTACTTGCTGGTGAACCTGGACTTGGCAAATCGACAATTGCCTTGCAATTACTTCGCTCACTTCACACTCAAAATAAAAACCATATTCTGTATATCAGTGCTGAAGAGTCAATTTTTGAACTGGCTAGAAGAGCTGACAGATTACACATTAGCCGTGAGATATTACTTCTTCAAACCAATCATTTTGAACAAATTGAAAAAACTTTGATTGAAACTAAGCCTAATATAGTTGTTTTGGATTCGGTGCAGACTTTTTATTCTACTGAATTGAATTCTAATCCAGGTTCAGTCATGCAAGTGTCTTATCTTGCCTCGCAGCTTCTTTCTATCTGCAAAAACTACAATATTTCGATTATCTTAATTGGCCACGTCACCAAAGATGGTCAAATTGCAGGACCAAAAACTCTTGAGCATTTGGTAGATTCGGTTTTACTACTCGAGCGTTCGGACGTATCTAATTACAGAACTTTAATGTTTACCAAGAATCGTTATGGAGCTACTGACAAGCAATTACTTCTCAAAATGGAACAATCTGGACTAGAGATTGTCGCTAATCCTTCTTTGGCATTATTAGAAAACTTGGAATCTGGACTTGGAGTTTGTTACGGTTTGGCAATTGAAAAATCTATTCCTTTTGTGGTTGAAATTCAAGTTTTGGTGTCTAAGCCAACCAAAAGTGAGGATAATTACGGTCGCCGCGAAGCTTTGAATCTCAAGCTGTCTAAACTAAATACTATTCTCGCCATTACCGAAAAATACCTTGGTTTGAATCTTAGATCTCGAGATGTATATGTACAGATTTCAGGTCTGGCTAAGAATTTGGTAGATGATTCGTTGGATTTGGCAATATTACTAGCGATTATAAGTTCAGTTAAGAATGTTATGGTGGAAGATTTACACTCGATTTCTCTTAGTTCCAAAGGCAAAATTCAATCTGAAGATGTAGATGAACCAATTGAACTTTCCAAAACCAAAAAATCCAAACCAAAAAATGAAAAAAAACCCATATTTGCTGGAAGATTAACACTTTCTGGTCAGTTGAGAGTTGCCACTAACGACAAAGAAAGAGAAAAAACTGCTACTAACTTAGGCTTTGATTATAATCCACGAATCCAAATCGGTGAATTAAGAGATTTATTTGGCAAAAATTAGTTCAAAAATTAGTTATATTACAATTAGTATGACATATTTGACATTTTGTACCCAAAAAATTTGTGTAGTTTAGTATCCAAAAATTAATAACAACAAGATATAAAGTTGATTAAATAAAGGATTTTACAATTGGAACAAGTGACTCTTTGACACTACAAAAAAATGATGATATAATTATAAGCAGTCAGAGCGATCTACTAGTGATTACTCTGATGGGCATAGAGATATATCTTGTCTAGAGTACTAATAATAGTTTTTCGAAATTAATACTCTGAACATAGTCCTTCACTTTGTCTAACAAAGGGGCCGTTAACCTGTTTTTCTGTATTTAGGGGTTTAACGCCCTTTTTTCTTGCTTTAATTTAGTTAGAATTTTGACCTTTTGAGAGCTTTTTTTTTGTGCCAAATTGACAAAGATAGGATTTGTCCACAGTATTGCATCTATGTCTATCAACGTTATGGAGCTATTAACTAGCCAACTACAGAACTTAAATTTACCAAAAGAACAAATGGGAAATATTTTGTCTCAAGCCACTAATATGGGTTTGGAAAATAAACAAGTACCACTTGAAGAAGCTCAACCGATGATTGCTAACCTTTTGGGTCAAAATGGAATCTCTAGCGATATGATTACTCAAGTTATTGGTAACGTTATGAAGGATGGTTTTCAAGTTAGTGATATTACAGATGTAGCAAGTAATATGATGAATCAGGAAACTATATCCAAAATAACAGGTGGTAATAACGATTTTATGACCAAAATTACTGAAATATTTGGTGGTTTATTTGGTAAAAAATAACTAGATTAATTAAGGTCGTATAATTTTAAATTGCTTATTTTAAGTAGGTTTTGGAACCAAAGTTTATAGTAAGTTGTCGAAACAATATTTATTAAACTAAAAAACCTTTAAGGTTAATTTTTTTGTGCTTTTGTCTAAATAAAATTTTACATTAATTGTAAATCCCAACGCATACTTTACATTATAGATCTAAAGAAAGAATCTAGGTGATAAAACAACTCACAAACCTTTTACCAATCAACTAAATTGGTATAGACTTTAAATCATCATGCAAAGTC
>JAYUKQ010000019.1:0-5589 GCA_043764315.1 bacterium
ACACCAGAAACTGTCAAACCCAATACTCCCGTTAGATGTTATGGCAAAGAAGCATCCGATTTTAGCAAAAAATACTTGACTGACAAAGTTGTTCGACTAGTCGCTGACAAAGAATCCAATGACAAATATGGTCGAGCTTTGAGGATGATTTATCTTGATGGCAAAGATACTTCCAAACCGGAAGATAGTTTTAATGCTGAATTAATTCGCAGTGGATATGCTAAAGTTTCGGTATATAATCCCAACAAAACTTTTGAAAAACCTTTGAGATTAATAGAGCAAGAAGCTAAAGACAAAAATCTAGGCGTCTGGAATTGTCCTAATCCTTTTAATGAGTAAAAAAATTCCTAATTAAATTAAGGATATTTGTCATTAAATATAATTACAATACTAAGAACAAATCTTAAATTTTTTTCCATGCAAATTTGTCACAAACCACTGAAACAAAAATTATTAAAAAATATCATATCTATCATATCTTACTCATGAACAATTTTTACTTATCGAATCGTTAGACAAAGAGCTTATCAACAACATTCAAAAACAATATCTGCGATGGAGGTTATGTTATAGCTATAGGTTTCATAAGATTATTACTACGCACATTAACAGGTAACTGTATCCAAAGATGGCTTAAAAAAGAGATAATAGAGTAAAGATTTGAGACAGGTTCTAATACCGTTATCTTGAAAATTGATTTCAGAATCTAAAAACTAGAATATTTCTTTGGGTAAATACACACACATTTTCCCAAATACAATATTTATTTTTTATACTCCTTTCACTAAGTACAACACTTGTACAATTCTTAACTCCGAAAAGAATCTCAAAAAAACCCAGTCAGCTTTGCTGCCAACCCCTTAACAAGGGGTAATTTGGTGTAAATTAGTTTTGTACTGTAATTAGTAAAATGATTATAAACTAAATTTTTATTTTACTTTAAGAGCTTGTATTTCTTTTTTGGCTTTGATTTTGTATTCTGGTTCACGATTAGCAGCTTTTTGTTCGTAATCATCGTTCCACACTCCTTTGTAAGTTTCTAGGTCACTGCCACCTACAAGAACTTCAATCATATTAGGCTCGCTAGATCGAGATGGGAATTGGAAGAATCCAGACATTCCAAGACCTTCAGTTAAGTTCCAGTCACCATTCCACGGGGCATTCAAATCTCTTTTTACAGTTGTCTTGTAGATAACTTGGCGGCGATACCTATTCTCATTGGGATAGTAATACCTCTCGTACCAAGGTGACATCATTGCCTCAAACTGTGGACCGTACCAATCAGGAAATACGTAAGTGTCATATATTGGTTGGAACTTGCGATTACCTGCCTTTGTGTTGTTTTTGTACTCTTGGTGTGTACATGTCAAATACATTAGATCAACTTGATTATCAGAATCATCAAAGGTATTACCACCATAAACCCTAGATAGTTTTTCTAATTTTTGGTAAAGTAATTCATCTTTGGCATCTTTGGTCAAAGCCATAATTCTAAAAGTATACGCAGGATACATACAACTAAGATGATAAGCTATCTTGGAAATCGACTTATGAGCCCATTCAGGCAAAAAAGCTTCAAAAGCATGAGTATCCATACGACCACCATTGTCTGGAGCGTATTGATTGAGTAGATCTATTCTCCATTTTTGGAACTCTTTGTGATATTCACTATCTTGGCTACCTCCCCAATTGCCAGGATTGAATCTAAAAATATTTTGAAAGACAATTATATCATCTGGAAAAGTGTCACGGAGCGCTCTCATGAACATGTCCATTGGCATGTTTTTTGGGTTCAAGTCTGACGCGTCTGGAAGCGGAAAGGTACTACTGTTAGCATTACCTAGATTAAAACCAACCACTCTATCGTAGCCCATTAGACTTTTTTTGGAATCCCAAGTTTTTGGCCAAGTTTTAAATGGATCATCTACAACTTCTAGTGAAATCATTGGGAAGAATCGCTTGAACATTTCTACGACTTCATTGTATTTTTTGGTAGGAAAAGTTATATAACTGTTGATTTGACCTTGGTGAATAATCTGATCAAAAGTAACGTTTGAGAACCAGCGACCATAATTATATTGAGCTTGTTTGGTAGCGTTGGTAGTCTTGAAAGCATTGCCCATAAAAAAGAAAAATCCAATAAAAGTTGTAGGATCATACTCAAAATTCTCGGGAATTCCAAGTTTCATTGTCATTGGTTTTTGCGGTGGCTTTGCCATGTACTTAGAGCGTTGAAGTGGTCCAAAAGCTTCTTCGTAATATTCTTTAATTTTGGCGTAAAACATCCAGAATCCACCAAGCGAATAAATTGCAAAAATTGCAAAAATTAACTTACTAAAAGGATTATTAAACCATTGTAAATTCAAAAAACAAAATAACAGAACCAGTTTTGAAATACCAGGAAAGATCAATATTAGGAATGTATCTATTGTTGTAAACAATACGAACCACGCGTTAGTTCCAGGAAGTGGTTGTTGAATCGTTGCTTTGGCCATATCAAAATATGCTTTAAGTCTGCCTCACAAAAGCCTAATTGTCAAAATCCAAACCTTCCATCAAATCCTAAAGTGCAAGGTGTGTCTTTTTCGAGTTATCAACAAATACTTAATTTGGGGTTAGGTAATTAAGTGTATTTTTAGATCGTTTAATGGACTATAGATTAACTATTTTGGCAATAATAATCTCAAACACTTTTACACTTCCCAGTCTTCTGGTGTAAATACTTCTCGTGGTTTGGAGCCGTTAGATGGACCAACTAAACCTTCTTCTTCCATCATCTGTAAGAATTTACGAGCTCTGGGGTAACCAATTCCAAGTGCAGTCTGTAGTGCTGAAGTGGATACACACCCTTTGGTAAAAGCATATTCCTTCACTCTTTCGTACATATCATCAACTAATCCTTCTAAGTCAGATTCGTCGCTAGATCGCATACCTGGAACAATTAGCTTGGATCTTGGTGGTTCGATAATTTCTGGAGTATTATTGGATGGATCAATTTTGTATTTGGTTTTGAATGTTTCAGTGGTTTCTTTGATACTATCAACACATTTTTTGACTTCATCTTCATCAACGTAAGCTCCTTGGAACCGAACAGCTTTCATTGTAGATGGCGACATGAATAATCCATCACCTTGACCCAAGAGCTTTTCAGCTCCAATCTGATCGAGAATAACCCTAGAATCAATACCAGTTGCCACTGCAAAACCAATTCTGGAAGGAACATTAGCTTTGATCAAACCAGTTACCACTTGAGTGTCTGGTCGCTGCGTACCAAGTACCAAGTGAATACCTACAGCACGAGACATTTGGGTCAAACGAACGATAATTGGTTCTACTTCATTCTTGGCAAGCATCATAAGATCACCAAGTTCATCGACAACAACAACGGTATATTTGAGAGCTTTTAGGTCAGCTTCTACATACTTGTTACCTTCTCCTAAGTCTCCAACAAAAGTATTAAAATCAACAATATTTCGTTTACCATATTGTTCCAAAATTTTGTATCTTTTTTCCATTTCTAAAACTGCCCACTTGAGTGCGTTAATTGCTTTTTCGGCATCGGTAATTACAGGGGCAAGTAGGTGTGGAATTCCGTCATACAATTTGAGTTCGACACGTTTCATATCAACTAGGATTAATTCCAATTGAAAAGGTGAATATTTGTACAACAGAGAAAGTAAAAGATTATTAATCCAAACCGACTTACCAGAGCCAGTTGAACCAGCAACTAGTAGATGTGGCATTTTGGCTAGGGAATAGCATAAGTTTTCACCTGAAACGGTCTGACCGATAATAATTGGCAAGTCTCCAACTTTGGATTTTGTATTAGGAATAAAATACTCACAGTCGATTAAGTTCTTTAGTCTGACTACTGTTTTGTGCCTATTGGGAAGTTCGAGTCCAACCAAAGATTTGCCAGGAATTGGAGTTTCGAGACGAATTGTAGAAGCTAGTTCAAGGGCTAAGTTAGATTGTAAACCTTCAATGGCTGACAATTTGACACCAGAAGTTGGTTTGAAGGAATATTGAGTTACAGTTGGTCCAACAACGTGATCTTTCATCTCTACTTCAATGTTGAAGTCCTTCAAAGTTGTTTTGATAATTTCTTTTACTTTTTCAATCTCTGCTTCTTTGGCTTCTTTGGTCTGATCGTTGTTTTGGATTGTGTCTTCAAGGAGTTTGAGGCTTGGTACTTTCCAATTGTGAGATTCTACACTAATTATAGGAATTTTGCCCAAATCATCTTCAAATAAATCTTCTTGATCCTCAAGTGGTTGACCTTGATTACCAAATTCCGAATGATCTTCCTCAATAACATTGTTACCAAATGTAGTTTTGGGTAGTTCTTGTGGTGTGTAGATTGGAACTGGTGTATCTTTGACTAGATTATTAAAAATGTTAATTCGCAAATCTTCTTTGGTAGATTCATCTTCTTTCGGTTTTTCTGGTTCAGGTTTTTTGGTTTGTTTTCGCCAAAATTCAAAAATATCTGGAACAAAATCCCAAAACAATTCTGGTTCGTTGGTTAACATTCTTTTGAGCTTGGTTATAAAATCATATGGCTGCATCAGACTGAACAAGAAGAATCCAAAAATCCAAATAAACAATAACATTATGAAACCGCCAAAACTGCCAAAAAAACCTGTTACAAATGGATAAGCCAAATAGCCAAAGAATCCTCCGCCCATTTCTGACTTGCTTGGAGTTCCATATTCCACCCAATTAAACAAATTCAAATAACCACAAATTGCCCAAATCATAAAAGTAATTCCCCAGAACATTCTTGGATATTCATCGTTATTTGGTGGTTTGTAATCATGTCTTTGGATTCTAATTAGAAGAACTGCACCTACAAAACATATTGCTGGCACAAAAATAGCTCCGCGACCAAGTATAACTCTCAAAAAACTACCTACAATTCCACCAAAATTACCAGCCCAATTAATAAGACTAAAGTAGAATTGAATCCCTGCTGCCAACAATGCCAAAACTCCAAGTGTATATTTGGATTGCATGTCTAACTGTAATTTTGGTATGACTATAGGTAATTTTGGTAAAGCGATTTTGAACATATTGGATTATTAGTCGGTAGTTATACTCCAAACTTACTCTAAAGCCAAAAAAACTGTCAATTGACGAAAGCGATCAACTTTGCTAGGTTTGAATCTGTATGTGCAAGAAAATAATGATAATTGCTTTGATAACAGTTAGTTTGTGTGGATTATTAGGTATGGAAGTTTCAGCCCAAAATCCTGATTCGTTTGTGGAACATCCAACTACCAAAAATTGTAGTCTTTTATTCTTTTGGGACTGTAGACCTGCAACTATCAAATTGTCTACAGCTAATTCTTTGAACTCACATTGTTCCAACTACATTAACGCCAAAATGTACGAAGCTACAAGTAATCTGGTTACAACCAACAAAGGTTACAAAACCAAAGGTAAAAAAATAAAAATTATATCATGTCAGCAATATATTGGTGATTGGACTAACTACACAAGTGAATACAAACCAACTAAAGTCAAAGTTCTAGTGTGTTCTAATTCCGACTATTCATATTTGGGTTATTTGGCGTGTAATAGTAGATC
>JAYUKQ010000020.1:0-1660 GCA_043764315.1 bacterium
GGAGCTCGGGTATTCTTAGATTAAGTTCAGATAAAAAAACCATCATGACCCAATTGGATCCGACTCCAGAATCACAATGGGCAAAAGGTATAATTAGCAAAATAATCAATAAAAGGATTAAAGAAGTTGTTGATTCGTTGATGTAATTAATATATATTATTAATAATAAACTATTGCCTGAATATACTTTTTGTGATATTTTAGAATCAAATGCTTGAAAAATTGAACTTAATACAAGAAGCTAAATTTGGTAATTCTACCTTTGAGTTTCTGTCAGAAGATTTGGATCAACTACAAAAGCAATTTGAAAAATCTAAGTTGATAACAGTGGGTGAGATGCACGGAGTCCAACAGAACTATGATATTTATAGATTTTTAATTAAGTCACTCGGAGTTGAACAAGTTGCTTTAGAACTACCAAAATATTTAGTTGGTTTTTTGGAACAGTGTAATGGTAATGATTTTTTTGATTCAGTGATACTAGCTAGACTTCAGACTTATTCTGGAGATGGTAGAATTTCCGAGTCGGCAATAGATTTTATCAAATATCTGAAACAAGTTGATGTAGATTTAAAATTAATTGATAATCACAAATTTACTAACGATCAAAGTGGCTCTGAATATTCTAAATTAAGAGATTGTATTATGGCTCAAGAAATTACACAATTGACTCAAAACAATCAAAGAACTTTGGCGATAGCTGGTAATTATCATACTGATCCAAATAGAGAAGGAAGCTTTTCTAATATCTTAGATAAAAATGGCAAACTTTTTGTTTCTTCTGAAATAGAATATCGATCAGGAGAATATTATAACAATGATAACCCAAGAAGTTTTGCAATACAAGATTCACAGCAAACGGATAGTATAATTTTTACAATTGATGAATTAACTCAAAATCCAAAATTTGTAATTCCAAAAGGTAATTCAGTAAAAATGATTTAGAAAACTACTCCAACTCCTCATCAGGCTTCAATAGTTGCTCAATTGACCACCCGAAAAGATTGAATTTTGCTGATTTCTTGTCATACTTAGTTATTTGTACGTTTAGAGGCTTTGAAGTCTTGGCTGAATAGTTGGTCAAAACATGGTCCAAACTCGTCTGAGAATAAAAATTGTAGAGTCGCACCGACGGAAGCGGTGAAATAAACCTCAAACTACTCAAAAATGCCTTGTTTAAAAGGAAAATAGCCTCTCTGGTGTCATAATATAGCGAATTTTGCTCTTGAATGTACATAGAATTAGCTTCATCAAGAAGAATAATTTGGTGTAGGTTGCCAAAAGGTAAAAATAGCCCAGCTCGAGTGGTTAATATAATATCCAAGGAATTAGAATTATTATCTGTCGTAGGTAAAATTATTTTTTTGGTAGTTTTTTTATTTTTATATTTAGGATTTTCTTCTTTTTCAATTCCTTTTTCATTAATTTCAAATTGCTGGGAAATCAAATGCCAAACCAAAAGTTTGCAATGCTTGTCGATTTGTCCATAATAAGTCCAAAGTTTGAGATTGGTGTTAGATTCTGAATCGACTCCAGAATGACAATTTTTTTGAATTTCAAACTCCAATAAATCCTTAATTTTATTCAATAATTTACGTTCTGGAAAAACAATTAATATTTGCTTATTAAAGCCTTGCAATTCAGCTTTTTCACCATTTTC
>JAYUKQ010000021.1:0-1648 GCA_043764315.1 bacterium
AATAGACATTTGATCAAACTAAACCAATATCAAAGCATTTGTAGATCCAAAATTAGTTCTGAATTAATGATATTTTTGCCAACACCAACTAGTTTGGATTCTGCACTAGAAATTAGTGTAGATTTGTTTGATAATGCCAAAACATTTACCAAACATGGTATCACACCTTTAGTTGTTATGGAGCCGTCTGATATAGAAGGTAATTTGATTAGTTTTAGGCAATTAGCCAATGGTAAATATAACCACTGGATTAGTAAAATGTTTGCTAATTTGATCAAATTGGGTACAACCGCAAGTGAACTGGGAACAATAGTTCTTTTGCCTGAAGCTAATACTCCTATTTGGAATTTTGCTGGAACCAAAGATTCAGATTTTTCAGTAATCTTTAATAACATTGCTGGTAGTATCAAAAACCAATATCCCACAGCCAAATTAAGCTTAATGCTCAATTCCAGTAGCTATACACCAAATGATACAGAGTGGGATAATCCATTGAACAAAAGTTATCTTGATTATACTAGAGGTATCAAACAAGGTTATCTCAATAGCGTTGGGCTGCAAGGTTTTCCATATATTAGTAAGCGAACCAAAAAATTATTCAAAATCAACGAACCAAAAAATTATTTACCCGTCGACAAAATTGCTGAAGTTGCTAACTTTTTTAATCTCAAGAGAATCTGGATTAACACTGGGAGTTTTGTGGAAAAATATAATTCACCAAATGAAAAACAAACTATTTCTACAGCTGAATTATTGTGGCAAACTCAAAGAACAGCTGAACTGGCTGGCAACCTACAACAAAAAGGTTACAACGTATCTGTCAATTACTTTTTAGCTGACAAGCTGAATTTAGGTGAGCAAACCAACTGGTCACTACTAAACTCCAAGTATCATCCAGTTTTTGTTAATATAGTCAAACAACTTAATAGTCGAAAAATTAGATTGTCCATATTTGACACTTAAATCACTCTTAAAATACAGCAAATTATTCAAAAAACATTTAACAAACCCAAATTCATATGTTCATTAACAAACTAACAATCACAATCAAAGCTCCAGTATCTGATGTCTGGTATGCCCTAACAGATGCCAAAATTGTTTCTCAATGGCTTCCGAGTGTCAAAGTAGTTAGTGATTGGGAAGCGGGTTCTACAATTACTTATACTTGCTACAATGAGGATGGAACTATTATGGAATGGGAAGGTGCTCAAATGATCTGGGAAGGTGTGATTAACACACTTGATGTTAACGAAGAATTTAGTTGCGATTATCCATATGCCAGTGCTGGTCTAATTCGCGAAGATTATATTTTTGAGTCCATAGATGACAGTACAACTCAATTAACTCAAATTCAAGAAGCAATCTCTCAAGAGGTTGCCGATAATTACAAAGAAGGTACGGAAGCCTCGCTAGAAATGCTCAAAGATTATCTTGAAGAATAAAAAAAATTCCAAAAATTCCAAAAAAAACTCTCCAATCAAAGACAGACCCGTCCCATTAGAATAATCAAGTCAAAAATAGATATATACTCATTTGACTAATTACAGTTCAAAATTAATTCACACCAAATTGCCCCTTGTTAAGGGGCTGGCAGCGAAGCTGACTGGGGTTCTTTGAGGTTTCTTTGAGGTTTTTTTGGAGCTGGGGA
>JAYUKQ010000022.1:0-20386 GCA_043764315.1 bacterium
GATTGAATCAGCTGTATGGATTTTTAGGTTTTCTTCTTTGTAGTCTAGTTGTTTGACTTGTTCTTGGGCTTCTACGATTTGTTCAGCCGTTGGATTAATAATTTCAAAGTTATCTATGATAATACCACTTTTTAAGGGGTCAGACAAAGTCTGGGGGTTAGCTTGAGTTATTTTGGTTACAGCTGGTTTGATTTCTAGTTCCAAGAACTTGCCTTGGTGGTCAATGTTAGTCAGCATTATGCTTTGTTTATTGAAGTAAAAATGTTCTTTATCAAAGACTTTGGCACAATTTGTATTCTCAAAATCGCTTAGCATTTGGACTATTTCCATTCGGTTTGTTTTGGTTATTTCTTTGCGTTTTTTGCCTTTAGATTTTTTGAGTGGAGAGAAATTTTCACTGGCGTTGATCAGAATTACTTTATCTTTTTTATCGCTCGGTTTGTTTTTGTTAAAGATCCACAAATAGGAATTGATCCCAGTATTAAAGAACTCATCTGTCGGTAATTGTATTATAGCTTCAACATAGTCATTATCAAAAAAATACTTTCGGATATTACTTTCCCCACTACCAGCATCCCCACTAAATAAAGTGGAACCATTATGAACTACTACAGCTATTCCACCGATATCAAGCTGGCTAATAATATGCTGGGTAAAGAGTAACTGTCCATCACTAATAGCAGGCAAAGCGACAAATTTCCCCGTTTGGTCTTTATCTATATCAGCTTTGTAACCTTTCCAGTCTACACCAAAGGGAGGATTGGCAACAATTATTTCAAAAGCCTTGTCACTAAATTTGATATCTGTAAGAGTGTTGCCATATTCTATGGTAGAGTCATCTCGAAAACGACTTTCAATTTTGGCTAAAGCATATAGTTCATCATTCCAATCTTGACCATAGGTTTTGGTGTATTCTTTGCCTTTGGATTTGAGGTAATCTTCTACCCCAAAAAGCATATTACCACCACCGCAAGTCGGGTCATAGATACTAAGAAAGTCTGTAGAATCTTGTTTTTTAAGATAAACTATTTCGGATATTAGAGAGATAATATCATCTGGTGTGTATTGCTCTCCTGCTGTTTCAGCGGATATATCTGCCCATTTGCGTTTGATGTGTTCTTCAAGAGTTGTAATCTCGGAGTTATTGAAGTCTTTGAGATTGATTTCACTCCAGCCTTTAGCGAAGGCGAATAAGATTTTCTTTTTGGATAATTGTCCCACGATACCAGAAATATTAAGGTATTTGGTGTCTTCGTTAGATTTTTCTACACCTAATAAGTCACGAGTTTCAGGGTCAAAACTTCTTAGGTATAGGCTAAAATCCGTATCAAAACTTTTGTCATTGGAGCAAATGTCTACTAGTGATTTGTTATTTTTGAGGATAAATTCATTGTAGCCTTGTCCTTTTTCAGTCACTGCTTCAATCAAATCGTTAATATCTGTGTATTCATTTCTTAATTCATTACTAGCACGAAAGATACGACTTTCAACCATCATCAATGCAAAAAATGGCATCATAAACTTTGGAAAATCACTTTGTTTAATTCCTGCTCCTAATAATAAGTCGGCTGTTTTCCAGACTTGCGATTCATATTGTAGTATGTTCATATATTTTATTATTTTACTTTGCATATTTGATTCCTTGCAACTTGAGCAAAATATAAATGGTACAATTAGAAACATTAAATCTTTTTTCAATTGTTGTTTATGGATAGTTTATCCAAAGTTTTTAACATATCTAGCACAGAGCTACCTAACCTGCTCACTCCCTATAATAATTTAGGGTTACAGTTTAACTAATTACAGTCAACAAAAAAAGAAGCCAATTTGAATATAATTTGACTTCGTATAAAATTTTAAAAACAATCGAAAATTCAACTAATCCACATCTTCCCAAATTACAAATTTGTAACCGCTTGGATCTTCAAACAAAAACTCTCTCGAATCCCAATGATTGTCTGTAATTGCAGATTGTTTAATTGGTTTAGCTTCTGATACAATTTGATACAAATTCTCTATCTCGGCGCAAGCAAGATAATAAAAAACACCTTGACCATAACGACCTTCGGTGTTGTAACGATATTGAAGTGTTTCTTCAGTGGAAGATTCTACAAAATGTAATTCTATACCACCGAGAATAAAGCTAAACTTAGATTCTTTATCCTTGATAATTCCTATTGGTAAAGCTTTATAAAAATTTTTGATTGCTTGAATATTATTAGTGTATAAAACAACAAAATTAGACTCCGGATTGAACATAATTTGAGATTATAGAATTTTGACAACTAAGTCAAATCTAACTAAATATCCAAATAATAGAATATGGTAACTTTGGGGTGGGCTAATAACATTTTAGCTGGACAATCAGTTGCAGATCTAGTTCCAGTTAGAATTTCATCCATAATTTCGGTATCATCTTTGAGTAAACAAATTATTTCTTTGGATTGAAGTAATGTTGGCATTGATACGGAGACTAGTTCTTGACGCGTAGTCAAACCGTAACTATCCATAGTTTGATTCATATTAGCAACTGCAACCGCAGAATCACCTTTGAGACCTTGACCATTGGCAGTCAAACCAAGAACTTGCCCTTGATTGTCTATTTCTACAATACATACATCGAGACTGTCATCTTCGTCGAATTGATCAAATTCATTAGATAGTGAAGCGATCATTTGTGGCATTGTTGAGACCAATACCCAATTACAGAATTTGGCTATATCTAGGTTGCTACCTAATAACTGTTTGATTCTAAGTTGACGCGAACCTTTGATATCCTCATCAAGCTGGTATACTTCCACCTCATCAAAAGGAAATGAATAATTAGTACCGATTAATTTGTAAATATCCATCAAGCCATTACTTCCCGAAAGTCCCATTCTAGCAGTTCCATATTCACCACCAATTTCAAGGATTCTATCACTAACATATGAGATAAAATTTTTGTGTAGCAAATCCAAAGACTCAAACTGAATAATATTAGGCCTATAGAGATTCAAGGTTGGTGTAAGAATTGGAGATACTAAATTCATAGCTTCGTTATCAGGGTAGTTCATGGTAAATATATATATAATAGCAAAAAGTTCGTAAGTCAAAATTATAGGAGACAAACTATGCAACAATTGGTAAAACTAGCACAGTTTTTTTGATTTGACAAGTGTGTGTAATCTTTGATTTTAATTAGCAATTAAGCCTTTACAAAAAAGTAATTTTGATTAATTTAAGTCTGTTAACAATGAGTTTAGTTGTCAACAAAAACTTGCCTAAAATACAAAAAATCTGTTTAAATTACTGTTAACTATTATCAAAAAACATGTCTACACAACCATCCAAACCAGCGACCGAATTAACTCTCAAAAAAATTAGTGATTTTGCCAAAAGAAAAGGATTCGTCTTTCAAGGTTCAGAAATATACGGCGGTTTGGCTAACACTTGGGATTTTGGACCGCTTGGAACACTACTCAAAAATAATATAAAAAACGCTTGGAGGCAACACTTTATACTCGAGCGAACTGACATGGTCGAAATTGATTCAGGAATTTTCATGAACTCCAAAGTCTGGGAAGCTAGTGGTCACACAGCTGGTTTTAGTGATTGCCTAGTCGATGACAAAGACACTAAGCACCGATTCCGAGTTGATCACTTGATTGAAGAGCAACACGAAGTAGATGTGGAAGGTTGGACACCTGAACAAATTAACAACTTAATAGTCCAAAGAGGTCTCAAAAATCCTCACACTGGCAAACAAGGTAACTGGACTGAAGCTCGTTACATGAACTTAATGTTTGAAACTAATCGAGACAAATTATCCAATTCCATTGCTATTTTGGAAGAACTTCTAGCCAAAGTGTCGAGTAATGGTCAATTACAATTAGAACAATTAGACGCCAAATATATAGAATCCTTGAAGATCAAATTAGAACAACAAGAAGCTGGTAGAATCTACTTACGACCAGAGACAGCTCAAGGAATTTTTGTTAATTTTAAGAATGTTCAACAATCTGAAAGACGCAAATTACCTTTTGGAATTGGGCAAATTGGCAAAGCTTTCCGCAATGAGATTACGCCAGGTAACTTTATTTTCCGCGTTGTAGAATTAGAACAAATGGAAATTGAATACTTCATCAAACCACCTCAAACCGATCAAGAAGGAGATATCAAATTCTATGAATTACTAGCTTTACAAAAAGATTTTTTGGTTAACAAAATTGGTCTTTCAGAAGATAATATCAAAGAAAAAATCCACGCTCCAGAAAAATTAGCTCATTATTCCAAAAAGTCTGTAGATTTTAATTACAATTATCCAATTGGTTTTAGCGAGTTAAGTGGACTAGCTTACAGGACAGATTTTGATCTTAATCAACATTCCAAACACTCTGGAGTTAACCTAGAATATCTTGATCCCGAAACTAACACCAAATATATTCCTCATTGTATAGAACCAACTGTTGGTGTAGAAAGACTAATTCTAGCTAGTTTGTGCGAGGCTTACAATGAAGAAACCATAGGAGAACCAAACCAAACTGATACTCGAATTGTCCTCAAATTCCCATTTGACATTGCACCATACAAAATTGCTATTTTGCCACTGATGAAAAAAGATGGCTTAGGTGACAAAGCTAAAACAATCTATCAAGAGCTACGTAAATCTAGCATTAGCTGCGACTACGACGAGGCTGGCTCAATTGGCAAAAGATATAGAAGACAAGATGAAAATGGAACTCCTTGGTGTATGTGTGTAGATTATCAAACCATAGAAGATGACACAATTACTCTTAGACATCGTGATTCCATGGAGCAAGTTAGAATCAACCTAAGTGATTTGAATAGTTATCTCAATGCAGACAAGTTTTAAATTCGAGTGATCAAAATAAATATACCCAAACCCAAATTTAGGATGAAAAAACAAATATCGAAACTCCAACCAAATCCCCAACTTCAAAATTACTTAGATCCAAGTTACTCTTTTTAAAGGGGTGAGCCAAAGGATCGAGGATTCTATAGTTGAATTGATTTAAGCGCTTTTTGGCAATTATGATATTCGGGTTTAAAAAAAGATTTTGAATCAAGTTCAAGATTACGACTTTGTTTAGAATATTGTATTTAGTGAAAGGAGTATACCAAACAAATTATTTTTGCTTATTCCAGATAATTGAATCCAGTGGAGAAAAAATAAACTTACTGTTGCGAATAATATCGTCAGCCTCTGCCCAAGTTTCAGGTTGACCTTCGTATTCCATTCTCATTAGATAGTGAACAGTTTGATATTTGGCAGAATACAATGTGTTTAATTCTTCAACTCTATCTGGATTAGCCGTTTTTATATCCTGAAGCCTAATATTAGTCATTATGAGGAATTCTTCTTGACCTTCTTGCACTTGAGATACCAACCTAGGTTGAAAGCCAAAACCTTTTTTTGACCAGCTCTGACGCTTGAATTGATCAGTTATATTAAAGTCTTCTAATGGCTTTTTGTTTTTAGTTGCTAGTTTGGAAAACTCGGATTTTTGAAGTTCACCTGTCACCAGTGGTCTTACAGATAATCTAAAAGTTTGGTCATTTTTGGTTAGCTTAATTCCACCATCCAAAAAACCTTTATAACTAGAAAGTGAGTTAATTACTTCTAATTTCCAATCGTTTGGATAGCTAATTTCCAGTCCTGGATAATAATAATTAGTGTATTTTTGCCTTGGTAAAGAGGAATTAAAAAGTGGTGTTGTAATTAATGTTTGAACACTAGATTGAGAACTAGAAGATTGCTGAACAGATTGTGAATAGGAGCTTTTGGAATTGTTGACTTGAGCGATTTTTGAGCCTTGATTGATTTTAAGATCTGACTTTTGGAAATTCAAAAAAACTACCATTCCAATCATAACTAGCCCAGCAAGTACGAATAATCTGAGCAAAAATTGATTCTGATTCATATAGATTAAAGTTTGCTTTTTTGGTGTTTGTTGTCCAATTGTTGTCTATTAGCTTTGACAAGTCGGCACTTTTGGAATAGATTTTTGATTATGACTACATATTTAATTTTTGACTTTGACGGAGTCTTGGCCGACAGCAGCTTGGCCGATCTAGAACATCAAGTTCAACACGAACACTTTGAATCCAAAACCATAGAAGAAGCCAAAGCATATCGCATAAATGCTTTTACCAAGCCACCAGTTTTTCATGTGGAAGACAAAATCCCTGAAGACAAATATAAAATTTACAAATCTTTTGGTGATCACTATATTAATTCCAAGGTTCAACTCTTTCACGATTTTGTAGAAGAACTAAAAAAAATTGAAGATGTCAAAATGGCAATTGTTTCCAGTGGAGCTGAGCATTATATCAAAGAAACTCTCAAGCAAACTGACCTTAAGTTCGACTTAGTGTACGGAATTGAAACTTCTCCGAGCAAGCAAAACAAAGTTAGAATGGTTTGCAAAGAATGGGGAATCAAGCCTGAACAAGCATTTTACATTACCGACACCAAAGCTGATGTTGTGGAATTGCAAGATCTTATGACAGTGGAGCGAATTATCGGTTGTCACTGGGGCTGGCACGGTTACGAAATTTTGCGTGAAGTACTGCCTAGTGATCAGATTCTGGAAGAATATTTTGAAATTCACCGAGCAATTGGTAATGACAACTTCAAAGCCGAGGCAAGATATGACAAGAATATTGAAAAGAAAATCAAAAAGCAACAAGAATACGAAGAAAGAGTCAAAAGAAGAGCAAAGGAGGAAGCTACCAAAGAACAAATGCTCAAAGATTTTATCGAGACTCAACAAGGTCAAAAAGATGATAGTAATATACTTGGTACTGAAAGTTTTAAGGTGTTTGAAGGTGACTCGCGAACTCTCAATGATTTGACTGGTAACATAAAAGATGATAGTCAGGAAGAAGGATTTCAAGATTGGACTGAAGAACTTCCTTACGATAACGGTTACGATATCCAATTCACTGATATAATAATGGATAAAGAGTATACGCTTTTGGACTCAACTGGTATTCGTAGACCTGGTCAAAGAACTTTTGGAGCTGAATCATTTGCAACTTATCGAACAATTGAAGAAGCTTATAAAGCCGATGTAATCTGTATGGTAGTTGATGGATCAGAGCCACTAGCTCACCAAGATCAAGTTGTGGCTGGAATCCTAAAAGAAGCAGGTAAAGGTGTGGTTGTCCTTGTTAACAAAGCTGACCTTGTCCCAGAAGAAGATCGAGTCAACTTTCAAAGTAATTTTGAACACAAATTCGCCTTTCTTAAAATCAAAAAATTCATTTGGGTTTCTGCCAAAACTCTACAAGGAATTAATCACATTTGGGATAATATTGACTTAGCACTAGAAGAGCGATCAATGGATATTAGTCGTGAAGAACTGCGTCGTCTATTCAACTTCTTGATGAAACGTAAACCACCAAAAAAACTAAGACTAGAAAAAAGACCTGTTGTATACGATTTATTGTACCACAATTCCTCTACTCCAACCTTTGAACTTCTCGTCAAAAACAAACAAACAATTCACTGGTCATATTTGAGATTTTTGGAAAATACAGTCAGAGCTAATTTTGGTTTTAAGAACACCGAAATAAAAGTTAAAGCTGTCAATGTAGCTAGAAAATTGGTTGTGACTTAGACTAGCTCATAATCAATAGTAACAAAATGTTAAAATCCAGAAAGTAAGATTAGAGAACGACAATCATCAGCTATAGAATAGCAAAAAAACTCTCATTTGGATATATCCGTACCATTAAAAATACCCACTTAAAATCAATTAGGTGGGTATTCCTTTTTTGTATATTTGAATGAGAATGTTGTTAAATTATATATTCGAATCTTTGTATTTTTTTGTCTAATACGCTCCTTTCACTAAATACAATGCTTGTACATTCCTAATTCCCAAAAGAACCTCAAGAAACCCCAGTTAGCTTCGCTGCCAACCCCTTAACAAGGGAAAATTTGGTGTAAATTAGTTTTAATCTGTAATTGGTGAAATAGGTATATGTCTATTTTTGACTTGATTATTCTGATGTGACGAGTCTGCTTGATGAGAGAATTTACTTTTTTGATTAAAGTTGTTATTTATCTATAGCTGGCTTTAAGGTTATAACCAACGAGCTATTAAAATTACTAGAACTAACAACTGAAGATACTTCGTTATAATCGGCTGGTACAAGTTTAAGAGATTGTTTACTACTTGAACTAACTAGAGACTGAATAGAGCTTGAAACTGACGATGATGAAATACTAGAGCTTGATTGACTCAATTGACTTGAGCTTGAAACTGATGATGAAGTTGGTTTATTTGTAACTACAACTGATGAAACACTAGAACTTGTAGAATAACTCATACTTTCAGCGGAAGATGTGTATACAACACTAGAAGAATTAATGGAACTAAAAGTGTCAGAGTTACCTTTAGTAAACAAAAATGTGGATGGTTTGTATTCTCTTGGAGCTAGGATTTCACTGGCAGATACACCAAATGTACTAAGTATAACAATTGTTAAAAAACTTGAAAATATCAAATTGGAAGTTAAAAAAGTAACAAAATCTAAATAACCTTGATGAATCTTACTTACAGTAGAGATTTGAGGATGATACTTAGACTTGAACTGTTTCAAAGCATTTGTTTTGGATTGCTGCACCTTTGAGTCTAGTTTGATTGTCTCCACAAACCAATCTTCTGAATGAAAGGGATTGATTTTTGGGTTTGGGTTGGACATAATATTATGTTTTGGATTAAAAATAGAGACTAGTCTTAGGTTAGTTCAGTTGGTTGTATGTGTGGTTGGTCATCAGTTCTAGTTGGCCAAAGATCTATACATTTTTGTTTTAATTTTTTTAAAGTACGAGATAATTTTTGTCTTATATTATCTGGTTTTAGATTCAAAATAGCTGCAATTTCAGTACTATTTTTTTGTTCCATTATAGATAGTTGAACTAGTTTTTTATCTAATTCTTTGGTCAAATGATCATTAACACAGTTAACAAGTTGTTGAATTTTATTAACGTAATTATCTGAAATAGTTGATTCAACTTCTTCTTTGTATTCACCTGCGATCCATTCTTCATTAAGACTTATAGGACTTGGCTCTGTGTTTTTGGTGTTTATGTATTTGACCAAATAATTGTGAGCTACTCGCCACATATAAGCTTGAAGATTCTGAATATTAGGAGCTGTAAAAACTGTTGTCAAAGTGTTGGATGTTAGATCTTCCACTTCCTCTCTCAAACCCACTCTCTTAAAGAAATAGCCATAAACTCTAGGATACCAATATTCCCACGCTGCATCAACGTCGGTTAGACCTTGACTTGGGTTGTAGTTTTCTTTTTCTGGTTGGGTAGATTGAAAATTAAATAAACTGAAGGACATATAAGGAACTAACCTGCTGCCTACATTTATATAGTATAGGAGTGTGACAGCTTTTGTTTATTTTTTTAATATAAGTTAACAAAGCCAAAACAGTCAAGTTGATATTTGAATTACTAATTGAATTACTAATTGAATAGGTAGTTAGTCGTTAAAATTGCTAAAAAATATGCCTTGGATTCAACCTAACTTGCAAACCATAATTACTTGATACCGCTTTAATAGTCTGTTGAAGTTGGAAGTAATCAGTAAAATGTTTGGGATATTTGACTACTAGATGATAAGCAAAAAAACCTTTCCGTCTAAGGAATTTGGCAGGATAAATAGGAGTTATATTAACCTCTTTCCAACCATTAGATTGAATCAAAGGTAATAAGTATTGCTGTGCCATTTTTATGTTATCCATAGCTCGGTTTTGATTCTTATGTTGACTAGTGAGTAGAGCCAAATTCTGGGTTGGTGGAAGTTGATACTTGAGGCGATTTTGAGTTTCAATTGATAGAAAATCACTAAACCAATCCATAACTGAAATATTCTCTTCATGATTAGAGTTAAGTTTGGTAAGTTTGGCAAAAAATTCACTTTCTGGATCTTGAGTATCAAAAGTTATTTTAGCTTCAGGGTTAATAGACAAAAACAGTTGAGCCAGTGCTTGATGCGTATCCTCACTAACCAAATAATCAGCGGAACAAAGCAAACTATCAGCTTGTAACAATACAATGTTACTGAACTTGGAATAATTCAACCCAGGATCAAAAACCCTAGTAGTCACAAAAACTTTCGACTCGACAACTGATTCTTGATTGAGATCTAGTCTGATAACATTGTAATTATACTCTTTTTGGATGGTTTCAGCTAATTCTTCAATTCCACCAAACATAGAATTAAGATCGTGACCACCACACGATGGACAGATTTTGGGATAGTTATATTGAGTTTGACATTGGTGACAGATTAACTGCATGTTTTTTTCAAAAGATCGATAAGTTGTTAAGTTACAATCACAATTCTCACAACCAAATTGATACTTACAAGTTTGGCATATAGTTAGCTGAAAAAGACCACGGCGACAATGAATAAATAAAATTGGAAACTGGTTCTGGGACACCAATTAAAAGTATAATGAATTGTGTTAAATGTAAAATAATATTCAACAAACTTCTCATAACTCACCGATACTATAACTTGTTACAAAATCAGACTTAACCAAACCAAAAACGAATTTAACACGATCAACACAAGCCAAATTAACGCTATATACATTGCATTATTATTATTTTACATGTAGTTCATTGACCAAAAAAAAGTCTTTAGGTTCTAATGTAATGTTAGCTAACAGAATTATTAATTAATTTTGAACGTTACAATGCAACCATATCTATCAGTCTAAGGTTATAATCCTTCATTAGAATTTGAATCTACAACTCCAAAAATTAGAACAGTAGAAGAGATGAGAATAAAACTTGGATAATCAGAAGAAGAGTTGCAAAATAATTAATAAAATACGCACAAACTTGCAGAGATGAAACAAGATAAAATAGTAGAATGTTTGTTAAAAGTCTTGATTTAGGACAAAATCAAGTTGTTTGCTCAAAAATGGCTCTAAAACTTTCACACTAAGCGGACTAGAACAATCTGACTCATCATCAGAATTTACAGCAGATTTATCACTATATTGTAGAAGATCACACACAGGCTTTCCCTTAAGTAATCATAGAAACATATAACTCAAAAAATACAAAATGTGTAATAATAAACTCAAAATTACTTATTTGTAAGGTTTATAGATTAATTTCACCCACAGGGTGTTTTTTTAAAGCCTTGGTGGTTCAACTTGACCACCTTTTTCTTTGAGGAAGATCTTCTGGGTTGGCGTCAGATATTCAGTAACACCAGGGCGAACTTCGACTTTTTCTAGTCCTTCAATGCTAAAATTTTTGACTTTTTTGTCTTTGTGAATATTTTCCATAATTCGATTCCAAATAAACGATGCATTTCCACCTGCCGAAGCTTCAATCGACATACTCTTAGAATCGTTGCGACCAGCCCAAATTGTAGTTGTATAATAAGGAGATCCGCCAACTACCCAAAAATCTCTTGGCCCATTGGTTGTACCAGTTTTGGCAGCTACTTTCCACTCTTTATTAACAAGTTCCAAATTGAATCTATCGTAACCAAACTCATTGATACGTGCATTATAGTCAGTCATTATAGACGATACTTGACGAGCAATTAGTGGATCGACAACTTTATCTTGAGAAGGGTAAAGCTGATTTTCTTTGGATTTGAATATATCAACCTCTTTGTCTTTTTCATCCTTAACAGTTATAGCAATGAAAGGTCGAGCCGATCTAAGATTACCTTCTTGCAAAAGTGTATTAATACCAGTTGCATGATCAATCATTTTAACTTCACAACCACCAAGAGCTGATGCCAAGAAACAACGATCACGATAAGCTTTTTGAGACTCTTTGGAATCTTTACACTTAGAACCATCACTAGGCATACAGGGAAAATTAACCCCAAGTCTTTCAGTAAAATTAAAAAAACTATTCAATGACTTTTCTAGGCGAAAATCTGGGTTAGACTTAAAACCCGATAAACTTTGGTCGGATGAACTCAAAAGTAACGTTTTGACGGCAGGAATGTTAAGAGAAGATTGTAGCGCATAGCGCATACTTACAGCTCCGTTGAATTTGCCAGAGAAGTTACGCGGTTTGAAGTCGCCCCAAGCCTCATATTTGTCAACTAACAAAGTCTGTGGGTTGTAACCATTTTGCCAAGCGTTAGCATACAAATAAGGTTTGATACTAGAACCCGGTTGTCTAGGAGCTGTAGTCATATTGACTTTACCATCTATATCGTCACGATTGTAATCAAAAGAACCAACCATTGAGAGAATTTGACCAGTGGGACCATCAAGCACCAAAGCACCAGCATTACTTGCTCCAACCGATGTTAACCTTTTTTCACCTTCAGCTACAATTTGTTGAGTTTGAATTTGAATTTGGGGATCGAGAGTCGTAATTACTTTTAGACCACCACCATAGACAGCCTCCAAACCATACATTTTGATTAATTCTTCAGTTATATACTCACGAAAATGAGGAAAAGGATCATCTTGTTTGACTTGTTTGACAATGGCAATTTTACCACCTTTTCTAGCTTCTTCCACCCTAGAATTCTCAATTAATTCAATTGATTGATTTTGTAATTGAGTAAGATCTTGTTGACTGTTGATATATTTGCCCATTGTCCCAGCGTCATCAATTGGTAGTTCCAAAATAGATAATTTTTCTAGGCAAGCATTTTTTCGAATACTTAGTTCCTTCCAAGCAGTGGAGCGATTGTCACTAATACCTGTTGGATAATAACCAGGACTTTGAATCATTGCAGCCAAAAAACATGCTTCGACAGGAGAAAGAGTAAAGTTATTGTTGTTTTTGTCACTTATAGATCGACCAAAATAAGATTTTGCAGCTTGCTCTACACCATAACTATTACGACCAAAAGGAACCCAATTAAGATAAGCTTGAAGAATTTCTACTCGGTTAGTTTCTTGGTTTAGTTTGAGAGCTGAAATAAGTTCACGCATTTTGCGGTTAGCTGTAGCTTCTTTTTTGTTAGTCATAACCTTCACCAACTGTTGTGATAGACCTGATCCTCCACGGCAATTCTCTCCACCGCTGGTCAAACATTTGTAAGCTGAACCAGCTAAATTTTTCCACGGAACACCTTGATCATTGAGATAAAAATTCTCATCTTCAAGTGCAATTACAGCTAGTTGCATGATTTTTGGAATACGATAGATTGGTACTTGTTCACGTCTTTCTTCCTTATAATATTCATATATTTTGGTTTGTCCATCACGCGCATAAACTACACTCGATTGTATTGGTCTTTTCAAAAATTGCTCTAAAGAAGGTGTGTTAGTCCAAGTATCTATCAAAAAACCTATCAAAAAACCATTTATAATAATTATTAAAACCAAAAATATAAGTAAAGAAGAGCTTAATTGGCGACCTAAGGTTTCCAGTGGAATATTAAAAAGTGTCTTGAATTTTGGAATGGCTGAAGTTCTAAATATTGGAACCTTACGACCAATCAAATTATTATCTAGTGGGTAAGTGGAGTATTTTTTTTGAACCAGACCAGTTCCTACCTTGGAATTAGAAGGAATTACAATAATTATTTGCTTATCAGAGTCGATACAAGAAGTCAATTTACGTTCAAAGACTAAAGGGCTTTCCTCCCTAGGAAAAAGTAAAGTTGGTAGTTTATTTTGGATTTTATTTTTAATACCTTTTTTGGACATATATGAATTTGATTTAATCAACAAAAAACCTACTTGTCAATTAAGTGTATAAGATTAACTAATTTGCATAATTTCAAAAGTCTAGTTTGCTCAAAAAATATTCGAGTTCTTGAATCCTAAAAAAATAATAAACAAAAACGTCGGTACAACAAGTTCAAATTATGTATTGTACTCTTTATTCTACTTTTAATTATTAAGAGGTATCAGATTAGGCTTATTTTGAATTGGTTCTATAGATCCTCCACCAGGGTTGATTGCACTAGAATCACAGCTTTGACCAGGTAATAGCATAACAGTGGTTCCATTGACGACACAGTTAGTTGTAGAGCTACCTTGCCCAAAAATAACTCCTGGATAAGTAACGGTTTGTTCTGTTCCGTAAGAATCTCTAATTGCAATTTGAACAGTTTTGGAACCGTTTATACCCGAAATATTACCAGCTAGGCTAGCTCCAGTACCACTAGCTACCGATTGACCATCAATTATCAATTCAATCGACTGAATCTTATCGTTTCCAGAAGGATGAGTTGCCGAAATCGTAAAAGCTCCGTTGACAACCACACCAGTTATCAAATTAGTGCTGATGCTAATTTTACCTGCATCAGACTTGAGATCTGAAGTCTCCACAGGACAGGGCTTATCTGACCAACCTCCCCAATTTTTGGACTCTGGAAACTCTGAACCTCCGCCTCCACAGCTAACATTTTCAGTTAGGGCTTCAGGCCAATTGCTATCTTCAGGAATCAGCTTACCATCAATTTTATTGACTTTAACATATTTGGTATTATAGATATTTCTAGTATAAAAAATACTATTTTTGTCTTTGGAGCCAGACTTAGCTTCTTTTAGTTTTTGAATTTGATCTTTAGTCAAAAGCTCACTTTTACCATTGCCAAGGGCATAATTTTCTAGACCCTCTTTGGAAAATCCTTTTTTAGTCTTACCTTTGTGTAGATTCTCCATAATCTCATGCCATATGGGACCAGCTATACTGGCTGAAGCAACTCTATCATCCATAGGTTTACCATTAGCATTTCCAGCCCAAGTCACAACTGTATAATACGGCGAACCGCCGACAGTCCAAGCATCTTTGTAGTCGTTAGTTGTACCAGTTTTGGCAGCAATCTGATTATCACCGGTCCAATCTTTAAGAATCAAATTTTCAATTGTGTTACCCCAGAATTTGACGTTACGCGAATTGTAGTCGCTCATTACATTGGCAACTTGGCGAGCTATTAGCGGATTAATAGCATTATCTTTTTTTGGATATGGGCTATTGGAGCTGTTGATTGCAAGATTATACAAATCTTGATTGGTTGTCTGACCATTAACAAAGTTTTTTTCTACCGCATTAATCTCCAAAAATGGTGTAGCTGAAGTTTTACGACCATCTTGTAAAAGAGTATTAATACCAGTGGCATGATCAATTATTTTGACTTCACAGCCACCAAGAGCTGTAGCAACTCCGCACACACCTTTACCCCAAAATGGAAAAGTGTTACCAGTTTTGTCCACAAATTTTTTGAAATTTTCAAGTCCACCTTCACCGTTGGGAATATTAGTTACATCGGAAGCCAGATATAAAGCTTTAACTGCAGGAATGTTGAGAGAGTTTTGCAAAGAATACCTCATACTAACAGGACCATTGAACGTTTTATCAAAATTATTAGGTTTGTAACCACCACCAAAATCTATAGCTTGATCAAGTAACACAGTGCCAGGGTTGAAACCATTTTCAAAAGCAGCGGCATACACAAAAGGTTTTATACTAGAGCCGGGTTGGCGGGCTGAAGTAATCATGTTAACCTCACCTTGAACGTCTTTATTATTAAAATCAACCGAACCAGCCATAGCTAAAATCTGACCAGTTGGACCGTCAAGAATAATAGACGCTGAATTATTACCACCATTTGGTTTGACGTATTTATTTACTCCACGACGAGTTGTGTCTTCCAGTTGAGCTTGAATCTTTAGATCGAAAGTAGTCTTAATTTTTAGACCACGAGTAAGTAAATCAGCTTCACTCTTTAGACCAAATGGATTGGCTTGTGGATTGTTTTTATATTTACCAACTAATTCTTCGGTAATAAAATTTTTGATATGACCATATTTTTGGTCTTCAGCTTTGTAAGCTAAGAATTTGACTTCTTGAGATTTGAGTTTGTTAGTTTCCGTCGGTGTTATAAAGATAGGTTTTTCAGCACCTCTAATTTGTTTGGTTGCAAGTTTGTCTATACAAAAGTTTTTACGAAATTCTAATTCTTTCCAGTTGTCAGTTTCTTTACCATTTAATTTTTCACGAATAGCCACAGCAAAACCCTCTGGCTTTGGCAACATTGAACCTACAAAACAAGCTTCAGGAATTGTAAGGGTAAACTTACCGTCTTTTTTGTCGTTAATATTTTTACCAAAATAACTCTTAACCGCTTCTTGAACACCATATGTATTACGACCAAAGGGAACTACATTAAGATATAAACGGATAACATCTTGCTTACTTACTTCTTGATTGAATTTATAGGCACCAAGTAGTTCGTCAATTTTGTTTTCAATAGTTGCAGTTGTACGATTAGTGATGGTTTTTTTGATCAATTGCTGGGATAGTCCTGAACCGCCACGACATTCAGACGAACTTGGTCTAAGACATTTGAGGGCTGATCCTGCCAGATTACTCCATGGAATACCATCTTCATTGTAATAAAAATTCTCATCTTCCATAGCAATAACAGCAAGTTGCATAGCTTCAGGAATATCTTCAAGTCCTACAATTTCACGCTTTTCACCAGAGTCATAGTAGCGGAACATTTCCTCGCCGTTGCGATCGTATACCACTGAACCTTGAGATGGTGTTGTAATCCTTTCTTTGATTGAGCCAAGTGCGTTATAGCGACCAGATAACCATACTCCTCCTCCAACTATAGCTACGATAAGTAATACTCCACCTGACAAAAATAACCATCGAAACACACTAAAAAGTGGTTTTACAAAAAAATAAACAGAGTTTGGGTTGAACTTGGCTGTTGGCATAATGCTAAAAATTTAGGTTGTTAAGGAGTTTTTAGTCAAGTTTATTTTGAAATAAAAAATTATCCTAAATTATTCAAACCTAAACCTAACAAAATAAAAATAGGCATTATAAACAAAGGAGAGAATAGAGTCCACTGCAAAAAATAAGCAACCAGTGAGAACAAAATTGCAAAAGAAACCAATTCATTAGTGTTTGAGTTAATATAAAAAGTACTCAAATTAATTTTTTTAAAGACTATGATTACACAATAGATTAATAGAAGTAAAAATATAAACATAGCAATAAGCCCATTTTCAAGACACAATTCAAGATATATATTATTCACAATTGCCTTACGATCGGCGTTAAGATTACCCAAATTATCTCCTACATAGCTAGCATATTGACCCATTCCAATACCTTGAATTATATTTTGAGGAAGCACTTCTATAGCAGCTGTAGAATACATATTTCGCTCAATTGCACTAGGTGAAGTCCCAGCTATAGTTTCAATCATGTTACTACCAATGGAACCAAGAGCAGCTACAGGATCACCAAAAGTAAATGCAGAAATAAAAACTAGAACCAAAAATAAAAAAACAGATATAAAATATTTTTTGACCAACTCATTCCAAAAACCAAACTTAAAATATCCACAAATTAACGCTATTGGTAAGATTAAAAATAAAACTGCAAAAGAACCTTTGGAAATTGTTAATACAAAAGCAAGTGAAACAATTGAGAGTAATATCAAAATATACAACCTTGAGTTAATCTTGAGATTTTTGGTTAGCCATGTTGGTTGAGGCAGTTTTTCTTCTGACAAAAGACAAGTCAAAAGAATAAACATAGCAACTATAAGCATTCCCGCAAAATACAATGGCTCAACCGCCGTCCCCTGCACTCGTGGAATCCCAAAAACCGCTTTGGTGTAATGCTCTCTAAGTCCAGTAGGTAAACCAACCAAATCTCCAACGAATTGGTACAACCCAAAGATACTACAACCAACTAGAACCAGACTCAACTTCTTAAGCTTAGACCAAATATCCGTGGCAAAATTAGCCAAAATCAACATCGCACCAAAAACCAAAACACTACCAAGCCAATGAACTGCAAATCTCTGCCAATCTTGAACCAAAAGCCAGCTAGGAATAGAACTTAAAATGAATACAAACGGAAAGATAGTCCAATTATTCACTTGAGAAGTAAGTAAGTTAGAATTTTTTTTGAGTGCCAGAATAATTATGAACCAACAGCCAACTAGAACCAAAAGTTGAGAAATTCTAAAACCACTGCCAGCAATATCAATTCGTGGAAAAAACTCAAAAGGCAAAGACAAAACCAAATAAGTACAAAGCTTATCCAGCCACGGAAATTCAACTTTAGACCAGATTAATCGAGAGAAAAATAAAATAGTAACAACAACAATCAAACCAAGAATTACAACTGACAACATATCTTTCAAAATTGCCCCAAAGCACATCTTATGTCAAAAAAGATCAAATAAGTACAAAGCTACAAAACCAGACTTAATCAAACCAAAAAACACTTTTAGTAGATCAAACCAATCCTAATCAACGCTACATATATTACACTAATTAAGATAATTATTAAGTTAATTGACCAAAAAAAAAAAAAGTCTTTAGGTTCTAATGTAATGTTAGCTAACAGAATTATTAACTAATTTTGAACATTACAAATGCAACCATATCAATCAGTCGAAGGTTATAACTTTAACCCTCAAACAGAAGTAGTAGAAACTAGAACAGCAAAACAAATGGGAATCGAAAGTAATGTTAAGTCTGATACCAATTTACAATTTGAATTAAGCAATATTAGAGAGCCAGTCAAAATGGCAGGACTGGTCGAATGGTTACTTCAAAGTGGAAAAAAAACTGTTCCTGCTCAGGCAGCAAGTTGCGTTACAGGGTTGCATCCAGCATGTTATACTTGGTCATATTTGGGTGGTATACCATCTCATTTAGAAAACAAATCTCGTAGAGAATTAAACGAATATTGTTTAAGTAATTTTGTTAGCAATGGCGGGCGGAGTAAAGTTTTATTTAACAATGTAGTTGCAAAATCAGTAAGAGAAGTTTACTCTGAAAAAGGTAGAAATGATTATAATGATCTTGGCTGTTATATGAAAGTGTTAAGAACTCAAGTGAGTAATCCAAAAAGACAACACGGAGAAATGCATTTACCATAAAATACATAATAATATGACACCAATAAAATCATTCATTTTACAGTTAATTATCTATGTTTTTTTGGTAATCTATTCTGGTAATTTAATTGGTTTTGTTGGTTCAGTAATCTATCCAGTAACTAAATCTTCAACATTAATTGCAGAATTCAAGTTAAAGGATAACTACCAGTTTAATGGTGATCACTGGAGAGATGTTTGTTATAGTTTTACCAAAAATGAAAATCGTAAATCTGAATACGGAGAATTGACAAGTAATTATACACTTAATCAAAATCTAAATTTTTTGTCAGTGTGGGATATAGAAGCAATTAGTCTTGGTAATCAAAAAGGTATATGCATTGCAAGAATAAATCTGTTTTAGATGATTAGATTCCACTCTTGTTAAACTACAATATAATCCATATGCATACCATAAACCAAGTTCAAGAATGTGTGTCGAGAATCAAATTAATAAATTGGAGTAAGTTTTTTCAGATTTATTTTTATTTCATGTTAATTTGGCTTACTTTAGGCTTAAAGGGTATAACAACAATTTTTGGTTAAAAGAAGTGGAATGATTATCAAAATACAATTTATTAGTTAATTATAAGATTAATTATTTCTACCTTAGCAATGACTTTTGACTATTTTAAAACCAAATATAAGTATATTCAACCATAGTAAAGGAATATTTACTACAATACAACAACATTCGTAATTGAAGGTTTTTTTAATACTCAATTTCAGCCATTATAGCAAAATGATCAGAAGGTGGTTTGGTGAATGTGACTAATTTGTTTTCGGTGTAAAAAAATTTTAAGTTGGTAAAAATATAGTCTAATTTGGCTTTTTTATCAATGTAAGTGAAAGGAATATTATTGGAAATATCAATCAGATCAAAATTATCGTCGAGATGTGTATAAGTTGCATTTTTTGGCGTAAAGTTAAAATCACCAGTGATAATAATTTTTTTGTGTTTGATGGTTTGGATAAATTCGATCAATTGTTTTGTTTGAGAAGATGAAGTTGCCAAATTTTTGTCTAACCACTTTTTTTTGAAATCAGCTGTAAGATGTATGTTGATTAAAAAATAATCCTCAAATTCTAAAACTAAAAAACCACGGTGAATAGTCTTCTCAACCAAAAAAACTAAAGCATGTGGAAATGGTTTGATCTGATTAGCGAATCTTACAAACTCAACTGTGATTGGTTTTGTTTTGGAAAGAACCATCAAACCTCCAGATGCGGCAATTTCAGTTTTGTCTCTAAAAACTTTGGTAACTACAGTAGCAAACTTACCTACTAACAATGGAACAAAAGATTGAAAATAACTGGGAATTGTAAGGGATTTTATTTGACTTGCAAAACCACACTCTTGAAGACACACAATATCTGGTTGTAGTTCTTGAATTTTGGAAGCGATTATACTAGAACTTTTGCGACGCCTAGTCCAGCATACATTGTGAGAGTAAATTGTTAATCTTGACATTATAAATTTCTATTTTGGTTATATG
>JAYUKQ010000023.1:0-20279 GCA_043764315.1 bacterium
ACAACCACTGTGGCACAACAAAACAAAGAAGGAAAGATCTAATAATAGAATTCCTAAATTCAAGAGGTAAATCTATCACCTAAAAAGTTTCTTTAGATCTTAATTTGTAATTTATTTCTCTGGTGAATTATTATTATCACCTACAACTGTTTCATTAGATATTTGAGGTTGATTAGCTGCTTCGTTGGAAGAGCCTTGTAATTGGAAGAATCTACCAAATGGATCTTGAACAAGTAAAAGTGGATTTTTTTTCATATCTTCTTCAATATTCGCACCTTCTAATTCGAGATTTGCTTTGTATTCTATCAAGTTTGGATGTTCGTTAGATTTGTACTTGTAGATATTGGTCTTAGTTCCTTTGATTTGACCAACGACTTCTAATTCTGATTCTTTAATATCAACTAATTTTAGTTTGGAGGAGTAATTATTTGGAGATAAGTTAATTAACTCACAGCTTTCTGGATTGTAGTTATAATTAGCCAAAACTGGTTGATTTGTCTCGATTAATCCAGCTGTAAAACTTAAATAATATTGACATATTTTGGATCTATCTGTGTATGAAGGGAATTGTTTTTTGATTTCTTCCTCGCTAGTTTTTTTATCGATTAGTTGTGCAATTTTTTTACCTTCTTCATCTTGTAAGAGGTTTTTTTCAATTAGACTTTTTTGGTTAATAAAAGATGTATACAGAGTTTCTGTCTGATCATACACGTAATATCTGTCAGCTTCTCCTTCTAAAGATGTGTATATTTTGTAAGTTGAATTTTTGGTTTGTCCTACTTCTTTGAGTTTTTTGGGATCTACAATAAGGTTGCAGCTAGTTCTGTTTTCATCTTCGTTCAAACTAACTGGGCAGAATATTCCCTTGTCAATAACTGTACTAGACAAAACGAATTGATCGTTAATTTCTAAGAATTGATTGAATTCTTGAGGTAATGGTGCAATGTCTTCAATTTTGTCTTTTTTAATTACTTTGTATATATATGTATCATCTTCAGGTTGTTTATCTTTGAGCGATGGATCACCATTAAAAATAAATTTATTATCATCTTTAGTAGCAAAAATACTCATCAGACCAGATCTTGGTTCAAGCATTAGTATTCTTGTGTAGTCTTTATATTTGCCTTTATTGTAGACTCCAGCACTATAATATTGAAATGTCACCTCTGGCTCACATACTGATATACCTTTTTCTTCTTGAATTTTTGGATCTGAACTACAATCTACACCTTCTTTTTGCTGGGGTTTGATTATTAAATCGTAGTCTTTATCTAATTTGGTTAATTTTCCTCTTAATAAGTCTTTGTCACCAGCGAATAAATTACTACTAAAAAAACTAGGATAAAACATTACACCAGCTGTAATTAGTACACCAAGTAATGTAATTACAACAATCACTGGTAAAATAAATTTTGGTAATTTGGAATTTGATTTGATCCCTTTATCAGTTTTTGGTTGGTTAATTTGAACAATTGGTTCGGTTGGTTGTTGTGTTTGAGGTTTTGAAATGGTTTGAGATACTCCTTGTGAATAATTAGGTATTTGGTTGGAACTTATTACTGTATTTGACTGTTGGGTAAGGTTGTCATTATCAGTTTTTTGTTTTAGTTGTTGAAGACGGTCTAAGGACATAAGTATATTATAACTACCCATCTTTGCCTTGTCAAAAAAACTAACATTACATATATACTTGATGACAATGTTGTCTTGACAAAAAACTATAAGTTTGAAACTATTAGCTATAGTTTTACTGTTGAAAACAATTCTCACAGCTTTAATCTAAATTCTTTAAGGATTTTTTTTGAAAGTTATTAGCATCGTTGGCTCAGTGGTAGAGCATCTCATTGACGTTGAGAGGGTCGGGAGTTCAAATCTCTCACGATGCACCATTATTTATAATTTTTTGTTGCCTTTCCTCTTTTTGGAAAGGTTTTTTTGTTTAGTCATTCTTGTTTTTTAGGCAATATTTAGTAATTTGTACGCAACTTAACTAACGTAGTCCTAATTTATTTTTAAAAAAGCAAATTTTGCATACTATCGTCAACGGTTATTAGCAGAGTTTATACAAGGATTGGTAAAGACAAAATTGCAACAAACACACTCATTACTATTTATGTTTAATAAAGATCGCAAAGATAGAAAACCAACTAGTCGAACTAGTTTTGATACTTTTGTTATATCAGGAGGAGAATCATCTAACAGAGGTAGAAGTTTTGGATCCAATTCAGGATCAAGTGATAGAAGGAGTGTTCCTTCACCTTCAGGATACGGAGATAGAGGAGATTCCAGAGGTCAATCGTCATATGGTGATTCTCGAGGAGGCGACAGAGGTGGATATTCATCAGATCGAAGTTCATCTTCCGATCGTAGTTATTCATCAGACAGAGGCGGTGAAAGATCATCATCATATGGTGAATCCAGAGGTGGAGGCTATCGTGGTGATTCTCGAGGAGGAGATAGAGGTGGTTACGGCAGCAGCAGTCGTGGTGGATCATCATATGGTGGAGGTTCAAGATTCGGAGGTGGTCGAGGTTCTCGTGGAGGCTTTGGCGGCGGTCGAGGAGGTAATCGAAATCGTGAAGAAATCAAACATTCTCAATACATTAGATCAGCTAAAGAAGGGGATGCGGTTGTATATGAATCTAAGCTAACTTTTGCTCAAATGAATCTTCACGAAGCTTTGAAAGAAAGAGTTGAAAGACGTGGTTATGTAACTCCAACTCCTATTCAAGATCAAGCTATTCCTTTAATTCTTGAAGGTAGAGATGTAATTGGACTAGCTAATACTGGAACTGGAAAAACAGCAGCTTTTTTGCTTCCTGTAATGAACAAAATCTTGAACTCAAGAACTGATCCTAGAGGTTTGCCAGAAAGAGAAATTCTAAAAACTAGAGAAAATGATCAACCAAGACCAATTCGAACTGATGACTCTCAACCTGAAAGAGAAGACAGACAAGAAAGAGGTGCTAGAGATGATCGTCGTGGTGGTAGAGGAGACCGAAGACCTCGTGAATTTGATAGAGGAGATCGACCTGATTTTAAGTATTTAATTGAAGACGAACCAAAAACTCTTATCATTGTGCCAACTCGTGAACTTGCAACTCAAATTGAAGAAGAAATGGTTGCCTTTGCGCCAGATTTGAGAATTTTTTCAGCTGTGTGTGTAGGTGGAACTAACATGCAACGTCAAATCAGTCGTTTGCACAAAGTTTGTCAAATAGTAATTGGAACTCCAGGTAGACTTCTTGATCTTATTGATCGTGGACATTTGGACTTATCTAAGTTTAGTACCATTGTTCTTGATGAAGTTGATCGTATGCTTGATATGGGTTTTATTGATGATGTTACTCGTATAGCTAATCTTATTCCAGGTCACAGACAATCACTATTCTTTTCAGCTACAATGGATCCAAAATTGAAGCCTTTGATGAATACTTTACTCAAAGATCCAGTTACAATATCTGTAATTCAAGGTCAAACCAGTGATTACGTCGATCAAAATATCGTCCGTGTAGAACCAGGTGAAACCAAATTTAGCAAACTATTGAGTATAGTTGAGAGTGAACCAGTCAAAAAAGCTCTAATTTTTTGTCAACGTAAAGTTGATGTTGATGATCTCGAGTTCCAACTTCGTAAAGCTGGTGTAGACTGTGAATCAATTCATGGTGATAAGCGTCAAAGAACTCGTGACATTGCAGTTAAGAGATTCAAACAAGGTGAAGTTGCTGTCTTAATTGCGACTGATGTAGCAGCTCGTGGACTAGATATTCCTTTAGTTACTCACGTTATTAATTATGATCAACCAGAAAACTATGCAGATTACACTCACCGTATCGGCCGTGCTGGCCGTGCTGGTAATATGGGCTGGGCATTAACCTTCGTTAGATAATTAGATTAGAACCCAAAAAATAATCCTCCTTTAATCGGGAGGGTTTTCTGTTGTTGTGATGAGTTATTTTCTTAAAGCACGTAACGAATATATATTTTGAGTAGTTACACAGGTCAATTTTTTTATTTCATGTTTTACCACCATTCTAACACTTTCTGGTTTAAAACCTTGATACGCTTCTTTTACCTGCGGAGCTATTTCTTGTGCCTTATCTTTTACAGCTTGAACTAAAATTTCTAAAGCTACTACATCTTTACAAGATAGTTGACTTCTAAGTTTATTTAAATAAGCTATTGGATCTTTTGCACATTCACCATTTTTGAATAAAGCACACTCAGTACATAATCTATTTTCTTCTACTGTTAATTTGCTTGGGTCAATTTCTCGCATAGTATATTCATTAAAGATATCCAAATTTGGATAAATCATTTGGCATCGTAACACACACACAAATGTCAACGCTTATTTTAGCTCAAAAAAATACCCTTTCGGGTTTGGTTTGCTTTTTGTGGGATGTGCTGCTGGGGTAGTCTTTCGTTTCACTCAAGATGACGGTTGGTTGGGATTTTAGATACTAAAATCAATGTTCAGGATTACAATTGTGTGTATTATCGTATTTTTTAATTCAAACTACGCTAAGGTAAGTAGGCTAGGGGATTTTGCCTGACACCGCGATCAATAACTTCAATGTGCAAATGTGTTCCAGTAGAATTACCAGTATTACCCATTTGACCTATTCCTTGACCTTGACTCACAACTTGACCCTTAGATACATATATTTCGTTCAAATGGGCATAGAGAGTTTTGATTCCGTTGCCGTGATTAAGAACAACCGCATTACCGTAGCCGTAGACTGTGAACCTATAGACATCTTCCACAATTGCATCTTGAACCGCATAGACTGGAGGCATACTGCTATTGGCTATATCACAAGCTTCATGACCAGGTTGAATACAACGACTAATCACACCTTTAGTTGGCCAAATAAAACCATTAGATCTCTTGTCAGTGGAGAACTGATTGCTGAATTGACCTGAATTAGCGTTGTTAGCCAAATTATTTGGATTATTTGTTCTAGTTCCATTTTGAATAGTCTGACCATTGGCAAGTTTTTGATTAAGCTGATTTTGGTAAGTTTCAGCGAATTTTTTCTTCCTTTCTTCATCTTCTTTTTTGGAGTCTTCTTCTTTCTTCTTAGCATCTCTCTCGTCATCAATTTTTTTAATGTTAGCAAAATCTTTGGTTGGGATAATTACTACTTTGTCTTTGGCAAAAGTTCCCGTTTCGTAATTAAGAATATCTTCGTTTTGAGAATAAATTTCCTTTTCGTCTACCTTGTACAAATCGGCTAATTCTTTGGGTTTAATCTCCACTGAAGCAAAGTGTAAATACGAATCTTGCCATGGAAAATAGACAGTTTTGGGTAAAGGTTTGTCCTTTTCAATTTTGTTATTAATAATAATTGTATCAGCCAAAACACCGTACTCTTCAGCTATGCTATTGATAGTTTCACCTTCTTTAACTTCGTGTTTTTTGATTCTGAATTCATCTTGTAGTTGTTTATCTTTGGTCAAAAGATTAGCCAAATTGCCTTGGTTGAATTCAACAAAATTAGATTTTATGGAATAGTTTTCGATTGCTTGACTCAAAAAACTGCGATTATATTGAATTCCATTAAGCGGCAAAAGTTTAGTAAGCAAAATTACCAAAACTGCCAAAATCAGTAGATTAGCACGACTAAATAATAGAATGAATCTTTGAAAAAATGGAATTTTGTTATGTAACCAGATTTTGGTGTTTAGATTAACATTCAGTCTAAACAAATGCCTTGCTTCAGGATCGGTAATTATTTGTTTCAAATCTCGTACACTATGTCTTAATTCAAAACCCCAAACTCGGATTTGTTTGGAAGCTTGATAACTCAAAAAAATAATATTTAGAATTAAATTTTTGTAGCAAAATTGCAAATACAACCAACAATTAGATTGGTTTTTGTGGATATTTTCAAAGTTGGTTCCAGAATATTTTTTTGATCCTGTTGGTAAAATAACAAAATTAGGCAAATAAGCTAACTGGTTATAATTTTCCTTGTTTTTATTTTTTTGAACTGAATCTAGTTTTTTTTTGATATAATCCATATTTTAGTTTAATTCCAGATCATCTACAGTTGTTATTGGTATGTAAGTGTCTTGGCTGGAGATAATTTTGATCAGATGGTTAGTGTTAATTAAGTTAAACAAATCGGTTATAAATTCTTCTGAATCAGTGTTAGGTCGAGTTGATTCAACCAAATCAAAAACAAAATTAGGCAAATAATATATTCCAATATTAACCAAATTAGAAATATAATCTTGTGGCTTTTCTACAATTTTGATTAGATTATGATTGGAGTCAATTACGAATACTCCACTGGATTGAAGAATTTCTTTATTATTTATTTCAGTTGCCAGCAGGTAAGTCATATCACTGTTTGTTTGTATATGTCTTTGTAATTGACTGTAATAATCAACTCCACAAATATTGTCACTATTAACAACCAAAAAATTTGTTTTAGAATTTTTATATTCTGATTTGGTGTAGATACCTTGTCTAAAAGCATCTAATGTTCCAGTGGTTGGTCCATCTGACCAAGTGTAATAAACTGGAATTCCTTTGTATTCATTACCAATAAAATCTTCAATTTGTTGACCTAGATAATGCAAAACAATAACAATTTCATCTACTAGTGGTAACATCATATTGAGATTTATCTCTAAAAGAGTTTCCCCTCCACGATATCTGGCAAGCGGTTTGGGTTGGGTATCTGTCAAAGGTTTCATTCTAGATCCGCGTCCAGCTGCCATAACTATACCAACAGTCTTACTGACGGTTTTTGGCTTTTGTATAATGTTATTTTCTACTTTAATATTAGATTGTACAGAGGTTGACATTACGACAGCTAAGCTTAGATTAGCCATTTTGTCAATTATATATTCAAAACAATATCAAACTTTGTAAAATTTGAAGCCTTGACAGTCAGTTTAATATTTCACTGACTTTTAATTAGCTTTTATCTTAATTTGAAAGAGCTAAATTATTTATATACATTTATTTTATATGTCCAAATCAATTTATTTAGGTTTTAACTGGAAAGTTAATCCAGAAACAATTTCTAGTGCCAAATCATTATTTCAAACATACTCTTCTTTAAGTTCTAATTTTGACTATTCAATTTTTGTTCCTTTTCCATATTTGAGCATGTTGAAAGATAATAATGTTTCAGTTGGTGCTCAAGATGTTTCAGCTAACGAAAACGGTGCTTTTACAGGTCAAGTAACCGCTAAGATGCTTAAAGATTTGGGAATTGAAGCAACTTTAATTGGTCACTCTGAAACTCGAGTAGAAAATTCACTGACTAGTTCTATTCTCAACAAAAAAATTGCCAAGAGTTTGGATGCGGGAATATTACCAGTTATTTGTACAGCATTTCATCATATTGATAAAGCTGAAGACGAGTTAACAGCTGATCTAGTTGCTAATCTTCAAGGAATTAATATAAACAGCTCTTTAATTATAGCTTTTGAACCGTTGGACAGTATTGGTGGAGCAGCAATGTCAGCTGACAAAGTTAATTATTATCTCGGTTTTATTAAGACACTTTTATCCAAAAATGGTTTTAATCAAGTCAAAGTTTTGTATGGTGGAGGTGTTAATTCAGCTAATATTATAGAACTATTGAGTTGTCCTAACTTGGATGGTTGTTTGATTGGTGGAGCTAGTCTAAAGCCTGATCAACTTAAAGAAATTTTTAATTTAACTAATGAATTTTTGGCTTAAATGATTGCTTTAGCTATAGAATCAAGTTGCGACGAAACGTCATTAGCTATTGTTAATTGTCCTCTTAATATAGAGGATTTGTCTTTTTATTCTAGTATTAATTCAATTGAAGTTCTTAGTTCAATTATTTCTAGCCAAATAGAACTTCACGCCAATTTTGGAGGGGTTGTACCAGAACTTGGAGCTAGGGAACACGCCGAGCAGATACATTCCTTATTCCAAACAGTTATTAAAGAATCACAAATTAATCTCAAAGATTTGACTCAAATTCTAGTTACAACTTCACCTGGTTTGATGTCAGCTCTTAGAGTTGGTTTGGAGTTTGCTCGTTCTTTACAGTACTTTTTGCAAAAAAAATACTCACACAAAGTTTCTATTGTAAATGTAAATCATTTGGAAGGTCATGTAGCTAGTTGTTTTTTTGATCCAAAGTCTAATTTTAGCTTTACTGACAAGGATATTTTTCCACACCTACATCTGTTAGTTTCGGGAGGTAATACTCAACTTAGATTACTTAATTCTTGGTTAGATCATGAGATTATTGGTCATACTCTGGATGATGCTGCGGGTGAGGCTTTTGACAAATCGGGTAGAATGATGGGAATCAAATATCCAGCTGGTGCATTAGTTGACAAAATTGCAGGTTTAAACTCAAAAAACACTCTAGAATTACCAGTTTCCATGCTTAAAAGTGCGGATTGCAATTTTTCTTTTTCTGGACTTAAGACAGCGGTGAGATACAAAATTCAAAAAGCCAATATCGATGATTTGATCCTAGAGAAACTTTTGACGACGGGTGAGATTGAGCAACTTTTGCAATTGGATGTAAAGAATCTCAATCCAAAATTAGTTTTTATCAAAAACCTTTGCCAATCAGTCCAAACTGTTATTCTAAAACAAATCGAAAACAAACTGAAATTAGCTATTAAACTTCATAGTCCAGCTAGTATCGGTCTGTCTGGTGGTGTATCAGCTTCTATCAAACTTCGTCAACTGATATCAACTTTAGCTAACTCTAAACCTGTATTTATACCTGATCGAAATTTGTCTGGTGACAATGCAATTATGATAGCTTTGGCTGGTTTGACTTCTAAAATTGACTAAAATGATCAAAATAATTCATTGAATTATAAATGACAGAATATATAATAGATTTTTACTTTAAACTTTTCAGCTTTACTTTTTTATATGACTACTTCCGTGAATAAGACCTGGTTCAAACCCAAATCCAATCCATTGTTAGGTTGGATACCATCCACTTGGCAAGGTTGGTGTATTTTAATTGGTTACGTGTGGTTTGTGACCTACAGTGTGATGTCAATAATCTACACAGTTAACTTTTTCGTATCCATAGACGCTTTGTATTTTCAATTTTTTGCTATTTGTGTTAATTTGGTAATTGGTACTGCCGCGCTTTATTTGATTACATTTCTTTCCAATTCAAAAGAATAGGCGTTGGCTAATTAGTATAGTTCTTGAAAATTATAATTTATATTTCCTTTAACTAAATATAATACTTATTGTAACTCCGAATAAAAATCCAAAAAATTCAAAAAACCCCAGTCACTTCGTGCCAGCCTCTTAACAAGGGGCAATTTGTCGTCAATTATTTCTGAACTGTACTTAGTCAAATGACTGTGTTATCGTTGCCAATTAGTAATATGTAAGTCAAATTTAAAAGTATGTTTTTATCAAAAAAATTGAACAAATATTGGTTTATATTCCAATACTATCATAAGCTAGAAACTAGATATTTTTGGACTAATTTGTTTTACTTTATAGGTTTGTCTATTGCAATCTATACCAATTTTTGGGTTTGGCAAATCAACCAAAAAGACACTAGTATTCTAAAAGAATTAATTTTGGCAGCTGTATTTTTTGCATTATCTAATAGTACAATTTATTGGCATATTGGTAGGGGAGTTGAATCTGGCTCAATGTCTAAGGACTTACTAACTCCAACTAACCTATTTACCAAATACTTTTTGACTAATCTTGGCTGGTTACCTTCTACAAGTTTTTACTATTTTATTTCACTTACACCTTTGATCTTAATTAGTGGAATTGGTTTTAGCTGGCAGATGTTATTAATTCCTTTACTTATTATCGCACCTTTTTTGGTTAGATTCTTAATTGGTTGTGCAATTGGATTTTCGGCTTTTTGGTCAACTCAAACTTACGGTCAAGTAGTTTTTTATCAATCTTTTTTGCCACTTTTGATCGGAGCTTTGATTCCAGTTAGATTCTTTCCAAGTTGGTTTCAGCAGGTTTTGATTTATTCACCATTTTCGTGGATTATCTATCATCCAATGCAGATTTATCAAGGTAATTATAATTCAGGTCAGATTCTATTATTCTCTACAATTGGTTTAATTTGGATGTTTTTACTCTTTATAATTGCTCGTAGAATTCTCCAACTTGGTCTCAAACGCAACGAAGCTGTTGGTCTTTAATTATTTAATTTATTTTTATTATGTCTAATTATCCTATTGTATCTCAAGAGATTTTATTTCAGTTAGAAACCATCCAAAAGCAAGCCGAAATGGATAAAGTTCATCTTACAAGTGAGGTTCTTGTAATCAATTCTCAAGGTCAACTTTTTGGTCAAAAAAGATCGTCAACTACAAGGCTTTTTCCAGATGCTTGGGATGTGCCTGGTGGACATTTGGAACCAGATGAAACTATTCTCAATTGCATTAGCCGCGAACTCAAAGAGGAAACCAATTGGGATATTCAAGAAGTAATTACTTTGCTTGGTGTGGAGGACTGGGATGTGCCTGTGGAATCTCGCAAACAAGGAGACAATATTCACAAACGAATGGTCAAAGTTCTTGTTAGAGTCAAAAATATAGAAGAATTAATTTTGGAAGGTGATAAATTTAGTGAATCAATGTGGTTTGATAATTCTAATTTGGATAGACTTTTGGAAGGTAGAAATTTGGATTCTTGGCGAAGAGATTCTTTTGTAAAGGTGCTAGAATATATTAAAAAGAATAATATTTGTGGAATTAATTAATCTGTATAATTTCTAATTTTTTCAAATGTATATTTAAAATGACAACCTTAGGATTCCAATTAATACCAATTCACTAATCCCAAAATCCAGACTCAAATTAACTTTTTATGCTTAATGTAATCGATCAAGTTCAAACTATTCTCCAAGCTCCAGTCTATCTAGTTGGTGGCTGTGTTCGTGATAATTTGCTAGGTCTGAAACCAAAAGATTACGATTTGACAACGGCTCTAACTCCAGATGAAGTCGAAGCTAAGATTATCGCAAGTGGACACAAAGCTTATTGCATTGGAAAAAAATTTGGCACCATTGGCGTGAAACTAAAACTTGATGACGGCAAATACGAGTATGTAGAAATTACCACAATGCGAGGTGAGGAATACGACCAATTAACCAAGAGCAATTTGGCTAGAAGTCGCAAACCTACAGTCAATTATATCACTGACCTCAAAGAAGATTTGAGTCGCCGAGATTTTACGATTAACGCAATGGCGATGAATTCTAATGGAAATATAACTGACTATTTTGGTGGACTAGATGATTTGCAAAATAAAATTTTGAGAACAGTTGGTAATCCCAAGCAAAGATTCAAAGAAGATCCGCTGCGAATACTGCGAGCAATTAGATTTGCTGCCAAGTACAATTTTGAGATTGAACCCAAAACTTGGGAGTGTATTTGCAAAATGAAGTTTGAACTGCTACGAGTATCCAAAAAACGTTGGGTGATAGAGTTAGACAAAATCTTAGGTTTTGATAACGTCAAAGTTGGTTTGAATCTCCTCATGGATAGTGGAATCTTGGGAGTAATAATTCCAGAACTGACACTGCAAAAAAACTACAATCAAAACTCACCTTGGCACGATTTTACTCTTTGGAATCACACTTGTAATGTAGTGTATAATTGCCCTAAGGATAATCTTGATCTTCGTTGGTCGGCTCTACTTCACGATATTGCCAAACCATTTACTAGAACCGAAAACTCCAAAGGTCATAGCAACTATCTCAATCACGATATACTTGGAGCCGAAATATCCCTCAAAGTTTCTGATTACCTCAAGTTTAGTAACACTCGTAAAGATTTTATCCACGATACAATTCTCAATCATCTCAAGGCTGAATGTATTTTGAAAGAATTTGATGATAATGGGAAGAAGTTGTTAAGAATAAGTCAATTTTAGGATTTAGTTAACACTACTTTTTTGGCTATATGATAAGCTCCATTAGCGTCACCATCTTGTGGTAGAGGACAGATTAGTGTTGTTAGTTCATTAGATTCAGATATGGTTTTGTGTTCGAGTCCAAGGATTTTGATTATTCTATTAAGTTCCTCGGTTTGAGTATCAAAAAAAACTGGCTCAAAATCTTTGTTGACTTCTGGAAAAATGCAATTAGTTGGAGTGCACAAAATTGGACTTTGGATTGTATCAATTTTTTCACCATTTAATCCCTTTTGCTTTACGCGAATATTACAAATTAGATCAAAATAGTAATTGATGTTTTTCCAGTCTCTTTCAGATAAAGTTGCCCACATTTCACTTTGATCAAACACTCCATTGACTTTGAATTTGCCCAATATCTTCTCTAAGTTATTATTGATTTCCACTCCTTTTATTTCTTGATTTTTTTCGTCAAAAGTAATTTTTGTTTTATCATACCAGTTTCTTACCAGTCTGTTATGGGCATAAATTAATCCATTACCTGAACGATCATCGAAAGTATAACATTTGTATTTTACGTCAAAATCAATTTTAATACTATCATCCAAATCAGGGTTAGAAGCGGCTTTAATATCTTCAATTTTCTTTAGATACTTCGTCTTGTGCCAACCAGTCAATGGACAAATTCTTGAGGTGTAGCTTGCCCCAACGTATTTGATAATCCCCCACTCTTGCGCTGTGTCTAACTTGGTGATATCCAACTGTGGACAGAGTTGAAGTCCATTAAGACTTCCCCCAAGTTCATGTGGTTGTTTTTCTTTGAGAACGACGTGTTGGAGTTTAGTTGCTAGGGCGACTTCAAACTTTTGGTAAACTGATTTTTCAAACTTGATGGTTCTGGATTTTTTGAACCCATAATTAAGGTTTTCCAACACTATCAAGGCGTTATTTTTGATAGCTAATCTGATAATTTTGCCAACTGCTAACGATAAGTAACCAGCTTTAATATCTTTGATATTACCAATCGCTGCCCATTTGTCTTTTGTATCTTTGCGCTCTTCTTCTTTTTTATTTAGTAATCTCTCATAATCAACTCCATTAAAACTATTCAAACTACCTTGATCAAGAATTACGCCTTTGCAATTGGTAATACTATAATACAATAAGTGATTTTCTCCTCGATCAATTCCGAGGTAGTTTAAGTTTTTTGTATCTAACTTTTCTTGTAAGTATTCATTGAATTTGTTTATTTCTTTGGCTCCAAAGTTGATTGTAATTGGAACGTGCAAAAAAGTTTTGTTTTCGGTGAAGCGTTTTGATACAATTGCTCCATTATTTTTTGTTTTTAAATCTTTCAAAATTTTTTGTTTGATCGAAAAAGGTCTTTCAAAAATTTCAGCTTCTCCATTAAGTTTGTAGCATGTATTGAATAGATTTTCAGAACTAAATAGTTCATTCCAAAATATAGTTTGAAGATTGGGCTTACCTTTTGAGTCTTGATTCCAGTCTTTATTCTTAATATACCTCGCCATTTATGGTTAGGAGTTAACTCAAGACCCTTTCCCAATCTCAAAACTATGCTATTGTCTTTGATATGGCACTTCACATTATTAAAAGCCACAATAAAACACTTTTAATGTATCATATAGTTTGCACAATCAGGTATCTTAAATCTCTATTTGACGATGAGCTTTCAACCTCCCTTAAAGAAATTTGCAAAGAGATATCACAAAGTCATGAGATATATTTCATACAAATTGGAACAGACAAAGATCATGTTCATTTTTTAATCCAATTTATACCTTTACTTTCAATTTCTAAAATTGTTCAAATCATAAAGGGTAACATATCAATACAATCATTCTTAAAATTCCCAGAACTAAAAAAAGAGTTATGTGGCAGAGCCTTCTGGACAGGTGGATACTATGCAAACACAGTAAGTCAATACGGTGGAGAAACAACAATTAACAAATACATTGAAAATCAAGGAAAACAAATTAAAGATTACAAATCAAGCTACAAACAAATTTACAAAAACGACTCACTCAATCTATTTGAGAAACTTGGAGCGTAGACTAGTGCCTCGCCTTTGAAGGTGAGGTGGTTTTACTGGTCATATGATTAATTATTATTTTGGTTGGTTATTAATTCAAGACCTCGTTTAGCTATGTTGTAAGTTGCAACATCGTCAGAAGTATTCAAAAAATCTAAATCTTTTTTGTCAGCTTTAAAGCTCCAGTTATCTTTAATAATAGTTGGATTAATTTGCGTTAAATTCTTTTGAGTTTCTTCGGATTTGTTTTTATCAATTTCATCTTGTAAGTATGTATTGAATCCACAACTAACGCTATTATTCATACACCTGAATTTGTGATTTCCCCACTTGTTTTGTTCTTTTGTTGCCTCATCAATCTTATTTCCACAATTTGGACAATTAGAACTTGTGCCAGCTGTTTCAACATACTTAATTATTCCAAGTTGTTTGATTTCTCTTGAACTTTGTAGGCTTATTGAGTTTTTGTAATTTGGTGGAACTAACCCTAAATTTTTAAATTTATTCAAAAGCATTATTTCAACACGACTTCCAAGATTAAAATTCCATTTTTCGTAATGTTCTTTTTTTTGTTCGATTGTTAAGTCTTCAAAACAGATAAAGCCAAAGTGAGTTTTTTGTAGGTGTGAAATAATTCCAATCCCATTAGCACAAACTGCATCGCGTAAATAAATAATTTTTGATATTTGCTTAGCGAAGTATTGCTTTTCATTGTTTTTGAGTAGCTCTAAAAGTTCTTGTAAATACTCATTTAGTACTTTTTCTACACTTGTAATTTCAATACTTTTTAAATTCTTAATTTGTGTTTTTTCTTCTTTAGTTTTAGCAGTTTTGGACTCCAAATAAGTCAATAACTTTATTTCTTTAAAATAATATAAATTAGCTAATGATTTCCCATCAACTTCCAAGTTTAAAAAACTACGCCCTTTTTCTTTTTTTGGATTTATTTTAATGTTTAATGTCCCATCTTTTTTTATTTTACCGTTCGCAATTTCAAAAATGCTTTTCTCCATTTTACGCTTTGCATTTTCCAGTTTCAAGTTAATATAAGTGCTCATATCTCCATTTACCACAATTTTATCACCAATCAGTTTGGCACAAGTTAGATCAAGGCAAGATACCTTTCTGGGTACCAATAATTCTGTAAAATACGAAATGTTTTTGTAGGCTACAATTTCTGTACCATTAAGCTTGGTTTTGGTTTCCAACAGTCTATTTTCTGGCAATTCCCATATTTCAAACTCTGCACCAACTGGATTTTGATTATTTGGAAACTTGAATAACCCAAGTGTTAGAAGCTCTTCTTGACCACGATCTAATCCATAATACCAAACATTATTAGGGTTCACTTTATCATTTAGAGTTTTGTTAAACTCACCAATTTTTTCTACTATCAAATCTTTATCTTTGAATGACACATCAAATTTTGGCTTGTCATTATATTCTGTAATTGTTGTTGAAAGTACATATTCCGTCTGTTTTCTTCTATTTCTAATTACTTCTTTACCTGTTTTATCCAAAATACTATCTATTCTTTTTTCTATATAATTGATTTTCATTTCTGGATTGAGTCTAGTTTTGTATCCGCTACCTTCATTTAAACTACAAAATTCTTTCCAAATATTAGTGTGAAGTTCTGGGTTTTGGCGATTTTTTTCTAGGTCGTAACTTGTAATTTCATAAACTCTTGCATCATATTTTGTAACTAATTCATCCAATTTTAATTGAGTAATTTTGATTTCTTTTTTGATATAACAGGCTTTTTCTAGCTCTGATTGAAATTTTTCTAAGTTTATACCTTTTTCAAAAACTGGATTGTATGTATATTCTCTATCGAAAAACGCACTAGTTTTAATTTGCTCCTTTGTTGTCTTTAATTTTAAAATACTTTGATAGAACTCAATCAAATCTAAATTTTTATCTTTAAACTGATCTTTTCTTAGTAGTTTTCCAGAATCCAAATATTTCCTATCAATATTATCATATTTAAAGGTACTATTATCACCAAAGCAAAGTTTGTCTAAGGCTCGGAGTGTGAGTGATTCTATTAGCCAGATTGATTGATTACCTGTTAAAACAGATTCCAGTTTTGATATTTCTCTATATGCATATTTTAGTTTCTCACTTTTTGGAATAGTTACCAAGCAATGCTGGTTGTTTTTCTCTAGTAGCACTGACCAAGATTGCAATTTTTGAGATTCTATCTCTTCTTTTTCTATACTTTTTATATTAGCTTTGATTTTGCCATATTCCATCGCAATTGACTTGAATAATTCGCAAAAGTCAACATACTTTGCAAATGGACAGATATGTACATTCTTATTCCCATCTTTTTTTACACTCTGAACATCAAAATAATCCTTACCTCTCTGAATTTTATTTTTGGTTACAGTATTTTTTAACTTTTGGATTTCTTCTTTTTTGGTTAGTTCATTTATAGAGTTTGAATCGTCTATAATTGTATTAGTGGAAGTTAAAAGCTCAGTAAAATTTTTACTAGAAATATCATCAAATAGGGACAGTTTAATTTTTTTAATAACTTTTTCATTTATTTCTGGATTGATAGTTTCATAATCAAAATCTTTTTTCAAACTTTCAAATGGATTAATAAATGATTTATTTTTTGTTAGAAATTGAATTAATGCAGATTTTTGCTCAGCTTTATAATTTTTGAGTTTGATATAAAGCTTTTCTATCTCTTCTTTTTCAAAAACAAATCCGCAATTTTTAAAATTTAGTTCTAATTTATTTGTTAAATAATCGTATTTTTCTTGAGTAATATCTTTATAATCTAATTTTTTCTTAAATTTTATTGATGTATAACTATTTATTTCAAATGTTTTTTTCAATTTGTTTTCGCAATCTTCCAACTCTTTCTTGTAATCTCTAGGCTTTTTTTCAACTGTATAATAATTCAAGCTCGTCTTTTTTATTTCTAGTCCAAAAGATTGACTTGGTCGCAAGTAATTTTGGATTTTTTCTAAATTTGACTTACACTGTTTAAGAACTGTAAATGTATCTTTGACTTTTTGATTATTGGATTCTACATTATTAAGATCATAAAACAAACTATAAACAAAATCAAAATTATGCCTACTCAAGATTTTGTGAAACCAGTAACTATAATCCGCTTTCCTCCCTTTATTTTCAAGTGGCGATTTATTCAATTTTTCCAACTCACAAATAATTCCCGATGTAATATTTTCATCATCTTCGTTGGTCAATTCTAAATAGTTTTTTGTGATCCAATTTTCGAATATTTCCAACAAAAATGCAGTTTCTCGCAGTGTTACTACGGTATTAGATTTCACTTCTTTCTTTAATTGCCTGTTATAACTTAATTTGATTAATTTTGGATTGTCGAAAAAATCTCGTTTGCAAAAAGTCTTTAGCCATTCTAATCTAATTTTAATTTTGGAATTCAAAACCTTTTCACCATATTCATCAACTACAAATACAATAACTTCAAAATTAGAAATAATCTTTTTGTAATCTGTTAAGAATTCTAGAATCACTTTTTTAAATTGTTCATCAGTAATTGTTTTTGGTGGTTCGTAATTCACTGGTAATAAATTAAACCGAATCGTCTTAGTCACAGGATACAAATTAGAAAAATTATCAAAAACAGAATTATTAGAATCAGGCATAAGTAAAAATTGTTAAAATACCCACAAAGCAAAAGTCCAAACGAATCAATTGTCAACAAACTATACATATTTCACCAAAAAGTGTATGTATTTTATACTTAAATCATGACTGATGCAATTCCTATTAGCTGGCTTAATGATTATCTTTTTGATCCTAAGTCAATCTACTTTCACAACATTGTTGCTGATTTTGACACTTCTAGTTATCACCAAAAACCACAAATTGATGGTAACGCTGCTCACACAACAATAGAAGATAACACTTACAGCGATTCTAAAAGGTATATTGTTGCCAAACCAGTCTTCAGCGATGAATTTAATCTTATTGGCAAGATAGATATTCTGGATACAACAACTCACACTTTGATCGAACGCAAAAAGAAAATTAATCAAGTTTATCAAGGTCATATTTACCAACTTTGGGCACAGTATTTTGCACTATTAGAAGAAGGTTACCAGATTGACTCGCTCAAGATTCATTCAATTAGCGACAATCAGAATTATTCAGTTGCACTGCCAACAGATCAAGACAAAAAGTGTTTTGGTGATTTTGTAATCAAACTTAAAGGCGATATTGTACTACACGGTTCAGATAATATCAACAAAAATATCACTTCAATCTACAATGAATACTACTTTTAGTTGCAAAACAAAAACAAAAACATGCTCTCCACCAATAATATCAAACACAAACAAATAGTTATAATTAATGCCGTGTTCAACTCTTTTAACTTAGAAATGGACAACTTGCTAATCAAAGACAAAGAAGGTGATAAAATCTCTAAGATAAACTTGCATAACGTCATGGCAATCTATCTAATTAACGGTAATTCAGTTACAACTAATCTTATCAAAAGATGCAAAGAATTGGGTGTCAGTCTACTATTTATGAATTCTAATTTTAAGATATACAGTTCTATTAGACCATTTGCAGAGGGTAATTATCTTCTTAGACAAAGGCAATATACACTTAACACAGATGAAGAGCTGGCTTACACCAAAGTTATTCTTAAGAACAAATTCACCAACCAAAAAAATCTGCTCAAGAGTAGGGGTTTTGATTTGTTGGAAAAAATTGATTACAAGGTTAGATTACAAGAATTACCGACTTCGCAAGAATTACTTGGACTGGAAGGAATAGTTGCTAAGAATTTTTTTGAAACTTACTACAAAGATATCAATTGGCGGCGGCGAGCTCCACGAACCAAAGAAGATATTCCCAATCTATTACTTGATATTGGTTATACGTATTTATTTAACTACGTGGATTCTATTTTGATGCTTTTTGGTTTTGATACTTACAAAGGTATTTATCATAAAATGTTTTTTGCCCGAAAATCCTTAACTTGTGATCTTGTGGAACCATTTCGCTGCATCATAGACAAATCACTGCTCAAAGCTTATAATCTAGGTCAAATCAAAGAATCAGATTTCAAACTCGATAAGAATCAGACTTACTATTTGCCTTTCAAGAATTCACGCAAGTACACACAGATTTTTGTTCAAGCTCTAATGGACAACAAGCTCGAGATTTTTGTTACTTTACAATCTTTTTATAGACATTTGATGAATCCAGAGAAGAACAAATATATTAACTTCAAGATATAGACTTTTCAAAATGACTTTCCAAAAATTGTCTTCTTGAGCAAAGTGAAGAATTCCCCAACAGTATTCTAAATTATTGTAAATCAAATCACGTTACCATGACTCTTTTTATCTCTTACGATATATCCAACAATAAAGTTAGAACACGATTCTCCAAATATTTGATCAAATACGGTAGGCGAATCCAAATGTCAGTGTTTGAGATACGCAATTCTCAAAGCTACCGTGAACGAATTATGTCAGATATAGAACATAAGTGGAAAAAACAATTTACTGATATGGATAGTGTTTGGGTGTGGGAAATGACTGATCGAGATGCCGAGACTAGAATATCCAAATTCGGCTTTGCAGCACAAGAAAACAAAGATTTAGTGATGATTGGTTTTTGACAACATAGCCACAAATACTTTATAATATTAAGTATTGAATCAAATTCAAAAATTAACAGTCAAACATACAATTATCTAATTGGTATAAATTCTGTGCTGTTTTAAAGTAATGAGTGTTTTGAGCAAAAAGTGTCAAACCTTAGTCTTAATATTTTTGAGTAACGAATTAATCAGGTTTTTTTGGTAGGTTAATGCAACCTTGTAAGCCAAGAAAGCCTTTTTAAATCATGTTTTTACTCTCTAAAACACCATTAAATTTCTACTTTTGTAGATTGATTGGGTTATTGATCTTGGTCCAGACTCTAAAACACCATTAAATTTCTACTTTTGTAGATGTCCATTCCAGCGTCAGCGTAGCTAGTGCTCTAAAACACCATTAAATTTCTACTTTTGTAGATTCTTACTTTGTCTTTGATTTTATCATAACTCTAAAACACCATTAAATTTCTACTTTTGTAGATTAAAAGCCTGTTGGCAAGCCTTTTTGACTCTAAAACACCATTAAATTTCTACTTTTGTAGATTCCTTCTATTAGACGAAACTTTGATTACTCTAAAACACCATTAAATTTCTACTTTTGTAGATTTTACCTTCTTGAGATGGGTATTTACCCTCTAAAACACCATTAAATTTCTACTTTTGTCAGACATAGATTATCCTGAATCAAAACAACATGCCAACTAATACCATTGTCAAAATTATTCACGGCT
>JAYUKQ010000024.1:0-1622 GCA_043764315.1 bacterium
ATTATTCAAATAATTAAAATTTTTCTTATCAGTATCTTTAATTACTAATTCATACTTTATGTGTTCAAAAATATCTATAGTCTTGACTAAAATTTGCTCTTTGTTGCACTTTTTTACAAAATTATAAATTTTTTCTATACATTTTTCTTGATCAAAGTCTTCTTTTTTTTGTTCTTTACTTACTGCTTCTGCTCCACAAATTACTTTTGCAATACTTAGATCCAACATACAATCTGTCGGTTTTCCAGATACTAAGCCTTGTTTTTTGAGTAGATTAAATTGTGTTGTCGTGAGTTTGTGATTTTTTTGGACTTGATCAAGAAGTAAAATCTGTTCTGGTTCCAAATCTGTTTTTTTGTTAAGGATTATTCCAAAGTTTTCGTCTTTCATGGCACCATAAACTGTCATATCAAACTGATCTTTATTTTTCCAATCTATGTCAGGCAATGGCAAAAATACCTTGGTTGTATTATACTTGTAAATACTGTTATGACCACTTCCCTTGGCTTCCATTAGACCTATCTCTCTCATCGCTCTTGCCAAAAATTCGTTTCTATATCTTGCAGGTTTTTGTTTTCGTAGTCTTATTAATTCAAATTCTTCTTTGGAATAAATACAAGCTCCAGCATTTACAAATTGTATATGGTTGTTGATAGATTCATAAACACAAATTCTTTCTCTTTTGGAATAATCTTGATGAGCAACACAATTGGCTATGCATTCTCTGATAGTTTCTTTTTTGTAATTTACTAATCCATTGGAATCATTTGGACTATATTCTTCTCCAAAAAATTTGTAAGATAATTGAATTGGTTTGTTTCTAATTTTGGCAACTAGATCTGTGATAGACTTTTGAAAAGGCAAAAAAAAGTCATAATCATCTGTTGGATCGTCAGAATTTTGATAAGCGATCTCTGTTGCAAAGCCTACTTTTAAAAGCAAGTCAGCCCTTTTTCTTTTACCAAGAATCAACATTGCAGTGTTAGTTAGTCTCCGATCTTCTGTAAGCATCAAAAAATCTTCAAGTAATCGTAAAGTACTAAATTTTCTAATCTGCTCTGCCTCTTCTGGTTTATCTTTAAAATGCTTGTTAATGTATCCAGTTTTTGCCATTTCTAGTGCTTCCAAGTCCAAATCATCAATCATGGCTCCCTCACAAACCTGTGCCGACCAATCAAAATTTATTTCTATTTGTTTCAAAATCCTATTGCGTTTTTCGGGACTAAGTGCAACAAGTGATTCACCTTCTCTACCGTAGCAATGACCATTCCAACTGGTTGGCTGACCTGCTTGTGCTGGAATAATTTGAAACATCAGAACTCTTTCGCCATCTCTTTGAGTTTCGTGAATCTCTCGCAGTGCAAGATTAGATTTTTGCTGTATTTCATTTTTTAGCTCGTGAAGACCTCCACCTTGTTTGTAGGCTGTTCCTACTATGTTTTTATTATTGTCTATACCAAGAATTAACCAACCAAAATCTTTACCTCTAAGATTTGCCTCATTTGAAATAGCAGAATTATATTGACCTAATTTATCAAGATTAAAATCGTTTTTGGCTGATTTCAATTCAAACCATTCATTTTCTTTTGGTAATTTTAATAATTCCGTTAATGTACTTTGTA
>JAYUKQ010000025.1:0-19979 GCA_043764315.1 bacterium
ATGTCGTATCATATTTTAGTTACTGGTGGAGCAGGTTATATCGGTTCACACACAGTGTTAGCCCTTTTAGATAGTGGTTTTGAAGTTACTATAATTGATAAAAAATTACCTAACTCAACTTTCCTTGAGTATATTAATACCCTACCAAAAAAGTGTCATTATATCCAAATTAATCTTTTAGATTTGCCTACTCTCAATAATCTTTTGAGTGTTAATCAGTTTGATGGTGTAATTCATTTTGCTGCTGATCCAGCTTTTGTATCTCAAGATAAAATGTATATTAATAGATACTATTGTAATAATGTTATATCTAGTATTAATCTTATAGAAGCTTGCCGCGAGTTTGGTGTGAATAATTTTGTGTTTAGTTCAACTGCTGCAATGTATGGTAATCCTGATACTTTGCCAATTCAAGAAAATTCTAAGTTGTCGCCAATTAATGTGTACGGCTACACAAAATCAATTATTGAGAAGATGCTTTTTGATTATTCTGAAGCTTATGATATGAGTTCTATAAGGCTGCGTTACTTCAATGCTTGCGGTGCAGATGTCAATCTTAGAAGTGGTGAAGTCCATGAGCCAGAAGTTCACTTGATTCCTAATATCCTAAAATCTATTGGTACAGATAAAGTTTTTGAACTTTTTGGTAATGATTACAAAACCAAAGATGGAACTTGTATGCGTGATTATATTCATGTTTCTGATCTAGCTTCAGCTCACGTCAAAGCTCTGGAATTAATGCTCAAAACCAAAGAATTAATGTGTGAAGTTGTGAATCTTGGAACTGGTCGAGGTTACACCAATCAAGAAATTTTTGAAACAGCAGAAAAAGTTGTGAACAATAGCATTCCCGTAAAGGTTGGTCCAAGACGAGCAGGTGATCCAGATGAATTAGTTGCAGATAATACCAAGGCAAAAGAATTGCTAGGTTGGATTCCTTTGTATTCAGATTTGAATAATATTCTAACAACAGCTTGGAAATGGGAACAAAAATGGAAGAATGTGAATTAATAGAACAAAATACTTTATATTGCAACCTCAATAGGTTGTTTTTCTTATAATAAATTGATAGCTTAAGCTAGTATGTCCAGACTCATATTAACTTTGACCGAACTTTGAATCAAAAATTACTTAATTAACAAAGAGATTAGTCACCTTTTCAAAAGTTACTTTGTAAAATAAAAAAAGTAATATTAGTACATAAATCAAATAAAGCAATATTAAAAAACGAAAATATGATCCTCAACCTTCCAAATTCACCATCCAATGAAGAAAAATACAGTTATATAATTAAATATCCAGTTTTACTAAAAATACTATATTTGGTGTCTGCTTTTAGTTGGATTATGGTAGGTTATGGATATTTTCAATTTTTTGCTATCAATTGGATTTATTATCTTACAATGGCACCAATATTATTGTTTATAACGACTTTTAATATTTTGTCTTTGACTATTAACATGTTTTATCAAAAATTTGATATATTCAAGCACAAATATTTGGTTCAAAGCTTTTGGATAAATAGCAAAAACTACTATAAGATAAACATATTTTTGCCTGTGTGTGGAGAAGATTTGGAAGTTCTTCGTAACACATGGGAAGGTGTTTTGAATCTTAGTAGTATACGGTATATGATGGAGGTTGTAGTTCTGGATGATCAAGATAATCCTAGTGTTAAAAATCTTTCTAGAGAGTTTGGATTCAGATATATGGTTAGACCCAATCGAGGTTTTATGAAAAAAGCAGGTAATCTTAAATATGGTTTTGATAACACAGATGGTAACTTTATAGTTATTTTGGATGCAGATTTTAGACCACGTGCCGATTTTATTATTGACACTTTACCGTATATGCAAGACTCAAAAGTTGGAATTGTACAGACTCCTCAATTTTTTGATCAACACAATAGTTTGCATAACTATTCACCGTTACAAGCTGGAGCTGGTAATATTCAAGAATATTTTTATAAGATAATTCAAAATTCTAGAGATTCATTTGGAGGAGCGATTTGTGTTGGATCGTGTGCAATATATAGAAGACAAGCCTTAATGGATGTCGGTGGAACAGCTCAAGTTGAGCATAGTGAGGATGTTCACACAGGTTTTTCGTTAATTAATATGGGTTGGAAGATAAAATATTTACCTTTAGTTCTTTCCAAAGGTGTTTGTCCAGACGATTTTCATGCTTTTTTCAAACAACAAACAAGATGGTGCTCTGGTAGTATGAGTATGATGGTTAATAGAAGTTTTTGGCTTTCTAAAATTCCAATTATGACACGACTTTGTTATATATCGGGATTCATGTATTATATTTCTAATCCGTTAAGTTTGATTCTGGTGTTTCAAAGTTTTATTTTACTTTGGTTTCACTCTAATAATTTGAGTTTTTTTAATCTTTTTATTTTTGTTCCATTTTTAATGTGTTCAGGATTATTGCAATTTTTTTATGTTTATTCTAAAGTCAAATATGGTACAATATTAGCTCATTCATGTGCTTTTTGGTTTTATTGTTTTACTCTTATTACTATGATTGCTGGACATGTAGAAGGTTGGAAACCAACAGGTATAAAGTCAGATCTTAGTAAAGGATTTGTAGGTATTTATAGGTTTGTAACTATTTATGTTTTGATATATTTGGTATGGTTATTACTACTACTGCGTTTTAATAAAATAGTTTTGACTAATTACTTAATATTTCCCTTCATTTTTTGGATTGTAATTAATATTATTTACCATTTGTATTTTTGGTTCAATATACACCAATACGTTAAAGTTAATCACCGAAGTCGCCTAAAATATCATAGTGTTCGCAAATTTGTCTCCAAATTTATAATTATTTTACTTTTACTTTTGATATTTACCACTGCAACTGGTCAGTTTTTAAGACTTGTGTGAGGTTAAGACAACAACAAAACCTTAGACTAATATTGCTTTTTTACAAAATAACTTTCTGATTAGTAATCTACTCCAACAAAAAACCCTAATTGTACTAAGGTTATTCGTGGTTTTTATTTTTTGATTAACTTAAAAATCATATGTCCAACTAATGAGTTAGGTCGATTGTAAAGTAGTGTTTGATGTTTACGACTTAGTTCAACTAATTGCCAATTATCAGTATCTAAGAATCCATAATATGGAACAAAATTGAGTTTGGGATAAAATGGCAAACAACCTACAATCTCTTGAAGTGCAGTATCTGAATAGTTATTGATTAATTCATGCCAAAGTTTGTTAATCTTAAAAACTTGCTCTCGAGCCTGATCCATAGTTGGTGGTTTTTCAAAATTCTGACCCAAAGTTCCCTCTGTAACAATTGCAAAATCAGTTTCGAACTTATGTAGTGAAATTCGTGAAGCATCTTGATCCCAAGTTTCCTTGATAATAGCAATTGTTTCTGTTTTTTGTTTGTCCATTGTGGATCTGTCCCAAAATTCAGTAGACGCTTTTAAGTTACGATTGAGTTGACTAATTACACGAGTATCAAGATCGCTTGCCCAAAAATTATCTTTGAGGTCCATTCCAGCAGCAATTAGTCTACCTTGACCTGCAAAACTATCCCAGACATTTTTTTGACTTGTTAGATTAAGCAGACTACGAGCTAACTTGAGGTTGATAATACCTCGACGCATATCCGATTCTGGCAAAGTCGAGTCTAATTTGTTCCAAAACTCTTGATCTGAATATGAATTGATTCTAGCGATTATGTAACGCTCTTTGAATTGAATCAACACTAGCCAGTTGTTAGTTTGTTTCCAGTGACCAAAATTAGGTAATTTGGTTGAAAGATTAATCTTGGAACAGTGTGGCTTGACTGCTTTAAAAATCTCCTTGGTGTTAATTCGGGGTAAATACAAACCAATTTTTTTGGACGGATTATCGGCAAGATGTTCACTAACTTTGGCTAATATTTCGACCTCATCGAATTGAGCTAGACTGGCAATAACTTGAGCTCCAAATACTAATGAACCTGATTGATTAACATTCATTTGGTAAGAACTGTGTAGCCACAGAGAGTCGGCTTCATAATCGCTTTCGCTTAGGGAAGCAAATTCAGATTGAGCTAGACTTGAGCAGTGTCCTAGCTTGTATATATAAGTTGGCATACAAAAGTTGAGTCTAGGCAACTTTGGACACATTGTCAAAGACAACACTTTCGGTTTTATCTTCTAGTTTTTTTGGCTTGCGATTTAGTTTGGTTTGAAGTCTATTCCAATTTTTTTCCATCAAAAAGTTAATATTACTCTTAATTTCTTTAGCTACGACAGCTACTGTTTCAGAATCTTCACGGGTATTGGCTGACAAAACAAAATTTTCTGATTTTAATTTATTTCCCAGTGGTCTAATTCCAATCTTGAGTCGCCAAATATCTTTTTGTTCAAATCCCAGACTTGCCAAATGTTGGTAACAACTAATTATTCCATTGTGACCAGCTGTTCCACCACCAGCTATTAGCTTTACCCCACCACTATTTTGATCACTATCATCTTGAATTATTATTATAGTGCAATTGTTTGGTTGAATTTTGTAGTATTTGATTAGTTTAGACAAAGGTTCACCTGAATTGTTCATATAACCATCGGAATAAACTAGCCACATATCTTTAGAATTTTTGGCAACGTGGCAGTTTTGATTTTCAACGAACGACAAGCCCCACTCGGAGCTTAATTTTTCCACCACAAGACGACCTATATTGTGTTTGGTGTTAAGATATTTGGTTTCGTTGTTGCCGAGTCCGAAGAGTAATATCATTTTGTGAAAGCTAAAATTGACGTAGGTATAATTAATTGGGTTTGATTAATATATTGAGCAAATTGTGTTAATCTTTGGACTTGTAGATTATGTAGTGCAGTTTTTGCTAATGTGTCCACAATCTTCAAATCATGTTGAGACAGTTGTCTTAAAGCGTAATCCCTATCTACATATATTCGGTCGTAAAACTGATAAGTTGAATTGTTCAATGTGCTAGAGTTGGTACCAGTAACTCCACTTAGATTGAAAACTGTGGAAGCCAAGTTATTGCACAAAAAAACAGCGTGATTAAGATTATCTATAGCATCTCGAGTAAAACTGCAATTAGTTCTCTTAGGATAATTAAAATGGTGATCAACCTCCGCCCAACCTTCTTCAAAAATTGTCCTAACTTGAATCTCAAATAAATAATTTTGCTGACCACGACTCTCGTCAAAAATATAGTGTAGGGAAGAATAGATTTTTTCGTTGCCGTCAGGAATTCGTATTTCAAATCCTAATTGGCTTAGCTTTGGTTTTTCCAAGTGTTCTTCTTGAGGTCTTAGGTATGCAATTTTTTCTTGAAGTTTGAACTCATTCTTTGCAATTATAAAATCGTGAATATCAATATTTTGATGTTTGTATAGGTGAATTACTCGTATACCACCTAGGTCTTGAATTTCTTTTCTGTAGTTTTCGACTGTAAAAACTCTGTCTGTATTAGCAATTGTTTTGCGGATAATTTTGTCTATTAGATGTTCTGTGTCTTTAATACGATATCTCATGGAGTGGACAGCTTGGCAGTCATATAGATAGTGTGTAATTTCACGGACTTTATATTTGTAGACTGAAATTTGATCGATCCAATCATTGGCGATATTGACCAAATTATTCCAAGCAAGTCCAACTTGGTCGAATTCAGTTAAGTTAATGTCGTACTTTTTTAAAAAGTCTTGTTGAGAGATTGAAAAAGTCATATATGAATTAATTAAATTGTTTTATTTTTTTGAACTATTCTAACAATTTGTATAAAATTAAATTAGTTTTATGTTGTATATTTTGTGACTATTTATGATCTATAATTAGATTTGCTTTAGGAGTTATTGTCAAAGAATAACTTTTTCGTATCAAATTAACCACCTAGAATTAAGGCAAAAAAATAAACCCTATTATGAGTTTTGTGAATTTTTAATCTACCCTTGCTATTTGATTTCTATTAACTCTTATAGTTGTCAAACGTTTACCAGATGAAATATCAATTGGGTGTGATAATTCAACAGTATCTTGTATACTTCCCAACCCATCTTCTACAAGAACACCTTTAGTTCCTGTCGGTATCTGTAATCTTCTAATTTTATCTCCACCTGTAGTAACAATTTCTGTTGTGACAACCTGATCACCTTCTTTTATTTCACTTTTCCTTGATTCCATAAATTTGTATTGAGTAGAAACTAAGTGCAAAAAATGATTTATTTGGCAATTCTACTACACGCACAAACAAGTGTCAACACACAATATTCATAAAAAATTCACCTAGTCAGTTACGATTAAGTGGTTTTTGTAATTGGCTAAGTGTTGATCGATTTTTTAGTTTGGTAATCTATTTTTCTTTGCTGGTAGATTCTACGTCTTGAGTTGAGTCAGTTTTGGCTTCAGATTGTTCAGTTTCTGTACCTTGAGAAGATTGTGAGTAAACTTTTTGACCAACTTCCATAAGAATGTCTTGAAGAACTTTGGCAGATTCATCCAATTGATCTTTGGTTGCACTTTCATCTTTGACTAAGTCATCGAGTTTGGTTTTGGCAACTTTGATTTTGTCTTTGGCTTCCTGATCAAGTTTGTCACCAGCATCAGTTACGAGTTTATCAGCTTGAAAAGAAAGGTTTTCAGCGTTATTTTTGGCTTCAACTTTGGCTTTTTTGGCAAGATCGGTGTCTCTTTGTCTCTCTGCTTCAGCAATTGCTTTTTCTTTTTCTTCGTCCGAAAGGGTAGAAGATCCAGTAATCGTAATATTAGCTTGCTTACCTGTACCTTTGTCTACAGCAGTTACGGTTAGAATTCCGTTAGCATCAAGATCAAAAGCGACTTCAATTTGCGGAACTCCACGAGATGCGGGAGCGATTCCAGCAAGTGTGAATTTACCTAGCGATTTGTTATCAGCTGACATTGGTCTTTCACCTTGCACTACGTGAACATCAACGGCGGTTTGGTTGTCAGCGTAAGTTGAAAATACTTGAGACTTAGAAGTTGGAATTGTAGTGTTTCTATTAATCATGGAAGTAGCCACGCCGCCTGCAGTTTCAATTGCCAGTGTCAATGGGGTTACATCAAGAAGCAGAATATCTTTGACATCACCTTTGAGGACTGCACCTTGTACAGCTGCACCAAGGGCAACAACTTCATCAGGATTAACTGTTAAGTTTGGCTTTTTACCAAAGAAGTCTTCAACTGCTTTTTGTACCATTGGCATTCTAGTCATACCACCAACCATAATGATTTCGTTGATTTGTTCTTTTGCAAGTTTACTGTCTGATAATGCTTTTTTGACTGGTTCCATAGTTCTTTCAACTAATTCTTTACAAATATCTTCTAATTTGGCCCTAGTTAAAGTTTGCATCAAATGTTGAGGTTGACCATCAATCATTGTTATAAATGGCAAGTTGATTTGTTCTTCTGATTGAGTGGAAAGTGAATGTTTAGCTTTTTCAGCGGCTTCTTTAATTCTTTGTTTTGCAGCTTTGTCATTAGCCAAATCAATTCCAGTTTCTTTTTTGAATTCTGCTATGATATGGTGAATAATCTTACTATCAAAATCAGCTCCACCTAGGTGTGTGTCACCATTAGTAGCTAGAACTTCAATTGTGTCGTTAGCAATGTCAAGAACAGTAACATCGAATGTTCCACCACCTAGATCGTATACCAAGACTTTTTCATCTTGACCTTTTTCAAAACCATAGGCTAAGGCAGCAGCTGTGGGTTCATTGATTATTCTAAGAACTTTAAGACCTGCTATTTCACCCGCATCTTTGGTAGCTTGGCGTTGAGCATCATTAAAATAAGCTGGAACTGTAATAACTGCTTCGGTTATAGATTGACCCAATTTGGCTTCAGCGTCAGTCTTTAGTTTGCGAAGTACAGCTGCAGAAATTTCTTCAGGGGCGTAATCTTTTCCATCTTTAGTTGTAATTTTGATTTTACCACCAACTTCATGGGTTTTGTAACTAACCATTTTGACATCTTCTTGAGTTTCAGCATCTTCAAAAGATCGACCAATGAATCTCTTAACTTCATAAAAAGTGTTTTCTGGGTTCAAAACTGCATTTCTCTTGGCAATCTCACCAATAGTTACAGAAGCATCTTTTTGATTATAAAAAAATACAGATGGAGTTGTTCTTGCACCTTCAGCATTCTCAACAATTACTGGTTTACCTGCTACGACGTAGCTCATTGCGGAGTTAGTTGTACCAAGATCGATTCCTAAAACAATAGACATAGAATAAATATTATTAAGATTTTGAATTATTTAAATTAGCTTAATTTATTGATTAATAAAGACTTTTAAGCTCTGTTACATATACTAACATTAGCAACCAAACTTGTCAAGTGCTAATAATTTGTTAAGATTTAGTTAATAATTTTTAACCAAAAAAAAACTCCTACTTGATAGGAATTAAAGATTTTAAGATTGAAATTATATTTTGGCGGAAAGGCAGGGATTCGAACCCTGGGAGGTTTAACCCTCGTCTCGTTAGCAGTGAGGTACTTTCGACCACTCAGCCACCTTTCCAAACCATGTATTATAATAACAAAGTTTGGTCTTTTTTGTCAAATAGATTTACTCACATTTGATCAATGGTTAATTTAACTTTATATTTTTAATATACTAATACATGTTAATTATGTTGGCATTTTTGATCTTTTCTACAAAAAAATACCTTGTTGGGAACTCTAAAATCAATATAGTTTAGCCTACCATCTTCTAAGTGTCTTTGAAATTCATAGCCGCCATTCTCTGTTGTGAGGAATTTGGTTAGTCTATTTTTTTGATTAGTTGACGTGAAGGCTGTTGCATCAAAATATAATTTAGTGCCGTTTTCTGTTGTGAATATAATATCGGTATCAACTAGACTAGGATAAGTGGTTGATACTATTTTAATTTTGCTTGATTGAAAAAATTGCCACAGTTCTTGGGTTGTATTGAATCTATCTATTTGATCTGACTCTGAAGCGAAAGAGTGATTTTGAAGTGACACTTTTTGGTTACTTTCATGTTTATTCTGTTCAATTAAAGTATATGGTCTGTCAACAGTAACTAAATTTTTCCATATTCCCGCTTTGTCTTCAGTAATAACCTTGCCTTGATGTGAAACTCTCCAGTATTTATTTTGGTTATTTTCTTTAACGCCCAAGGTTATATTGGTTTTGGTTAAGGTAACTTCAAGAACGGCTTTATTAGGCCAAACCCTGTCTTTTAATTTAATTTCTTTAATTTCTGGATACAATTGTCTGGCTGTTGTTGTCAGATTGAGCGAGTTCAAAAAAAAGTATTGATTGTTAGGTATAAAACCATATAGTTTGTTTTGGTGAATATATTGAGCTAACTTATTTGATTGAATGTGGTTGAGGTATGAATTCTCACTGAATTTGATTGTATATGATCTCACAATAAAATTTTGATCAAAGAAAGCTAGATAACTAAAAAATACAATCAGTCCAGAAACCAAAAAAATAACCACACTATGATTAACCAAATTAGCAAAATTCGTTTTTAAGAATTGATAATTAACCTGTCTATACCAATCTAAGTCGTATAGTGATTGTTTCCAATTTGATAATATATTCAATTTTGTATTGACCTTTAGCGATTCAAAAATATTGAACTCAAAGTTATTTTTTTCTTTTGGAATATCGATGGTTGTTTTGTTTTTGACCTCAAATAATTGAGAAATGTTTTCTTTGTTGGTCGTAAATTTGGTCAAGGATTGATTGGAACTGTTTCTTTTAAAAGTTCTTGATTTGGGTTTGTTCCAGATTTTGTTATTACTAAAATTGTTTCGATTCATTAGTATTATCAATTAAAAAATACAACAATTGGTTGTTTAGCTAAGGTTTTTTTACAAAAGACTTTCAGCCGACTCTTCTATTGTTACTCTTCCAAATTCAAATTCGTCCAAATTAATAGTTTTTAGAATATGCAGATCGTAGTAGTTAATTTGTTTTTCATTCATAATTTTGGCAAATAATTGTTGGGTTAAACGTACATCATTCATACAATAATCTATTAATTCAAGCCATTTTCCTTGTTTGTGATAATGCCTATAGATTGAGTAGTTATCAGTCTTCAAATCATTTTCAAAGTTGGCTTTGCAAACATCGTTAAGTTTTAATTTGTAACCAATCTTTTCTTCTATCTTGAGCAGAATATCGTAATTAGGTAACTTGAGAAGATCAAAATTAGAGTATTTTTGTAGAACTGGTAAATCAAACCACATTTGGTTGTAACCAATTATTAGATCAGCTTGCTGTAATAAATTTAAGAATTCTTTTACGTCTTTTTCCAAAAAAGCAATATAAGCTCCTTTGCCATTATTTAACCAAGAAATAAAAGCCCCAATTACTGAAGCTCTAAATTCTTTCGTGTCAATTCTATTGAGGTCGCTTGGAGAATATGTTTCAATATCAAATGTAATATAATTCATCTATAGACTAAATTTTTTCCCAGTATCCTTCATTTGGGCTACATGCGCCGTCTGGCTCACCAGCTTGACACACTTCACATACAGGAAAAACATCACCAGCTTGGAACTCTTCAATATATCCACAATCTTTACAAAGATATTCTCCCGTTTCTGGAACAACTTGACCCCAGGCATAGAAACCATCAATTGGGTCTGGATTTTTAAAATTATCAGCAAAAGTTGCAAAAACATCTAACCAATTGTGCTTAATTGAAATGCCAGTTGCTGAAACTAACATTTTATCACCGCTATAGATTGCAAAACCATTTCCTTTTATTCCTTTTATAACAGTGTCAGCTTCAAAGCTTATACTAATTCCACTATTATCAAGATTAGATTGAGATTGGGTTAGGTGTGACTGTTGACTGGAAACTGCTTCACCACCAACTAAAACGACTTTTAGAGACATATTGATTAATATATGATTTTTATAGTTATTTTGTCAAGACTTTAATTCTTGTTAGATTGCCTTGTAATATAAGGCCAAACCAAACCAAAACCAATTAGACTCATAGTAACTTTTAGTTTTGAATATGTCAGGTTCAAGTTTGTTTTGATATATACTATCAGCAATAGATGGATGGTGAATTTTAAAGTAACCAAGAGATGTGGAATAACCAAGGGTAGATGTTTCATTATTAATAATCTCGCCTAAGCTTGTATAGGCTGGATAGATAGTGTTCTTTTTTTTCCACTCTTCTGCCAAAAAGTCAAATTTACGAAGGTAATCTAAAGCCTCTGGGTTTTTGTTGTAGTAATAGTCCATTGCAATTCTCCATGGAATCCTAACGGCGTCATAACTATATTGGTATGGTTTGTCTGGTAAAGAACTTATTTCTGAATTTTTGGTGTTTACAAGAATCCAATCTGGTGGTAAAATCAAGTTTTTTTGATTCACTTTGATTTGGCTAATTTGGTTAAGTATAAAGTAACAATCTTCAGCTAATCTTCTCCATTCTAATTCAGGTGTAATTGTAGCAAAAAGTTTGAATGCATATGGAGCAAAATACGATGGATTAACGATAATCTTAGATTTGTTGTATTGTTTTTCGAGATTATTAGCTGCAAGTACGAATTTGCCATTACTAACTTGAATAACTCCGAGATTCCATATATCACGTATAATCTCTCTGGCTTCTTCTAAGTATTTAGTTTCGTTCCATTTTTTATTTGCCAATATAAGACTGTAAGCAATGTCAATATCTGCATCTATTGCGGCATTTTCACCTCCATTTTCAGTTATTATACCATAATTACCATTGGATTTTTTACCCCATTCCCAAGAGAATAACTTGTCATTTTTTCTTTGTAAATTGTACTTTGTCCAGCTCCATGACTTATCAAATTGAATTTTGTCGTTCATCCACATACTTTGCAGCATTGCGTAACTTTGACCTTCGCTTGTTGTTACACCATTTCTTTGCTCATCGATTGCTCTACCACTATCCAAGTCGATGTATTTTTTTTTGTAGTTACTCCAGAGTAGCTGTAGGTTGTTAAATTTACTTATTCTAGTGGTGTACAGATAAAAACCACCAAATAATAAACCTATAATTAAAGGAATGATGAGTATAGTTTTTTTGGAAAAATTCATATGAGAATCAATATAATTAAGTTGATTAATAAAACTAAAAATTTGATTAAATTGATATTAATTAACATTACACAATATGATATTAATCATAAATCTATTATCTTAAATCTATTTTAAAGTCTAAAAACTGGAATATTTTTTTGAGTAAATTGATATTTGAGATTTATAACAAATCTGTCAATTGATAATTTGTGTATTGAATTTAATAATCTTTTTTTATTAAAAAAATTCTAATAATAACATTTATTGGTTAGTTTTGGATATTGGTCAATTAGTAATTAATATTTATTGACCTGACAAAAACTCTATATTGCCTTCAAAAAACTGACTAAGACCAGAAAGATTAAGTTTTAGTTGTGCCATTCTATCGATACCAAAGCCAAAAGCTAAACCTTGATATTCTTGTGGGTTGAGTCCAAAATTCTTAATAACGTCAGGATGAACCAAACCAGCTCCACCAACTTCTAACCATTGCCCAGGTTTGAATGGGTTACTTATATCAACTTCTAAACCTGGATTAACATATGGAAAATAACTTGGTCTAAATCTTGAAATCAAATCCAAGCGACCAAAAAATTCTTGATAAAACTGCTCTATTAAAGTCTTTAGGTGACTAAAATTGATTTTTTTATCTATGAATAAACATTCAATTTGGTGAAACATTATATCGTGAGTTGCGTCAATTTTTTCGTTGCGATACACTTGTCCGGGGCAAATCATTGCAATGGGTGGCTGCTTGTTGGCTGTATATCTTATATCAATTCCAGTAGTGTGAGTCCTCAAAACATAATTTTCTCCTATTCCATCACATTGTTCCAAAAAAAAAGTATCCTGCATTGATCTAGCTGGGTGATAGTCTGGCATGTTTAGTTTGGTGAAACAATTATCTTGAGTTTCGACAAGTGGACCATCACCTATTGAGAATCCCATTTTGGTAAATATATCTATGATTTCATTGCAAACTTGAGTAATTGGGTGTAATTGACCTAATTTGTTTTGATATTTATCAGATTCGAAAGTTGGGTCAAATGAAGTAAAAATGTCTTTTTCGATTTCTTCTTGAATTAGTTTAATTCTCTCGTCGCAGGAATTTTTTATATCTTGTTTGATTTGATTTAGTTTTGGTCCGAGGGTAATTTTTTCTTCTTTAGTCGCTGTTTTTAATTGTTCTTTAATTTCTTTAGCTATACCAGATTCTGATAACTCGTCACGCTTTGATAGGCAGGCTGAAACGGTTTTTAGCTCAACGAAAAAGACTGAAAATTGATTATTAGTTGACATATATTGATTCAACCAGAGCTGTATCCTTTTGTCAAAATACTCTTGACAACCTACCTAATTGGGTCAAATATTGTGATATGTCCGATACTCCAAATAATACTAAAACTTCAACCAAGGACTCCTCGCAAAAAACTTCCAATGTTGAAAAAGTGATAGCTGAAGTAATTGATTCACCAGAGTCGGGTTCTCATAATTCCAAGCAAAGTAATTCAAATCAAGAAATTAATCTGGCTAACATAATCAAATTCTTAGATCTTTACTTAGTTCAAAAAGCTCCATCTTTACCTAAGAATGTAAAGGATTGGTTGTTTAAATACTATCCACTGTTAACCAAAATTGGTTTAGTTTTAATTGGTGTTTCCTCATTATTTTACATTGTCGCATTAGTGTTTGCACCATTTTTATCTTTATTTGGTTTGATAGGAAACGCTATTGGAGCATTTTATTCATGGAAAGCTTTACCAAAGCTAGAAAAATCTGATTATGATGGCTGGTTAGACATTTTTAAAGGAACTTTATTGTCTATTGGGATTGGATTTGTTGGATCTATATTCTATGTAGACACACTTAACACTTTGGTTCAGTACTTAATAATTATGACAATTGCGTTCTATGTTCACTTCCAGATTCGTTCTTACTACAAGATTAAAGCTTAATTTTTAGCAACTAAACTAATGGGTTGACAAATCAAAACTACTACAGTTAACTTTTATGATTCAGTTATTTTTTGCAAATATGCATACTAATATTAATTGGAAAATAGTATAATTTTTTAGTTCTAAAACAGTATTACTTTAATATCAAACTAAACTCACAATGGAAAAAAAACCAAATTCAAAGAATTCATCAAATAAGCCAAACAACAAATCTGTTGCAAATATTTTGGCAGTAACACTAGCTATATTATTGGTCGTGTTAGTGTTAAGTCTTGGTTCAAGCAATGAAATTAATCCACTTTTTAAGGAAAATAAAGTCAAAGAATACTCTGAATTGGTAACTGACATTCGCTCACAAAAAATTAGCAAATTAGAAATTAGTGAGGACAGAGACAGAGTTAAAGCTGAAGTCTACAAGGATGTTAATTCCAAATCTCGTGATAATGTAGAAAAAATTGATTATAAATTGCTTCCACTTTCACCCAATGAATCACCCATTAAATTAATTAATGAAAGTATGCTTGAAGCAGAGAAGCTACAAGTTGGTAACGAAAAAGACAAAATTATATTAACTCAAAAAGAACGACCAGCTATAGTCAAATTCGTATCCAGTGATCAGTTTTGGACACTGTTACTAATATTGTCTTCAGTTTTGGTAGCGATGATATTCTTGCGTAGAATTGCAGAAAACAACTCTAAAGCTATTTCTTTTGGTAACTCTAGAGCTAAGTTATACGACGAGCCAAAAAGTGGTTCCAAAGTTGTTTTTGCAGATGTTGCTGGTAATGAAGAAGCCAAGGCGGAGTTAATTGAAGTTGTAGATTTTCTCAAGAGACCAGAAGCTTATACTGCCATGGGTGCCAAGATTCCAAGGGGAGTTCTACTTACTGGAACACCAGGTAATGGTAAAACTATGATGGCAAAAGCTGTTGCAGGTGAAGCTAATGTTCCTTTTCTTTTTGTGTCTGGTTCTGAATTCGTTGAAATGTTTGTCGGTGTAGGTGCAAGTCGCGTAAGAGACCTATTCAAAGCAGCTAAGAAAAAAGCTCCTTGTGTTATTTTTATAGATGAAATTGATGCTGTTGGTCGCAAGCGTGGACAAGGAATGGGTGGTGGAAACGATGAGCGTGAACAAACTTTGAATCAGTTCCTTGTTGAGATGGATGGTTTTGAAGGTAATGAATCTGTTATAGTTCTTGCCGCAACCAACAGACCTGACGTACTTGATCCAGCTTTGTTGAGACCAGGTCGTTTTGATAGACAAGTTACAGTTACAGCACCTGATCGTAAGGAAAGACTAAAAATTCTTGAAGTTCATGCCAAAAATAAAAAATTTGCTGCTGATGCCGATCTAACAATCATTGCCAAACGAACTCCAGGATTTAGCGGTGCTGATCTTATGAATGTTCTCAATGAGAGTGCTATATTAGCTGTTCGTAATAGCCATTCGGTGATTGGTAACGACGATCTTCGCGAGGCAATAGAAAAAGTCATGCTTGGTCCATCTCTTAAGTCCAAGATTGTAACTGAAGAATCCAAAAAAATTACAGCATTTCATGAGGCTGGTCACGCCCTTGTTGCTTCTGTTCTTCCCAAGGCTACTAAGGTTCAAAAAATTACAATTGTTCCACGTGGTAGAGCTGCTGGTTACACCTTCCACGCTGACGACGACGATTCTAGAAGTGTTAGAACAAGACAAAATTTGCTTTCTGAAATTACAACTTTGTTTGGTGGTTATACCGTTGAAGAAATGGTGTTTGGAGATATTTCCACAGGAGCATCTAACGATCTTGCCAAAGCTACAGAGATTGCCAGAGATATGGTCACTCGTTATGGTATGAGTAGTATGGGAGCCATTTCTCTTGAGGAAAGTTCTATGAGTTACAAAGACACTTCAGGAACAACTGTCTATGGTGTCGAAAGAGGTAATCAAATTGACGTTGAAATTACCAAAATCCTAGGGACTTGTAGAGATAATTGTCGTAGAATTGTAGATCAATACAGATCTGTTCTTGATGCTATAGCCTATAGGTTAATAGAAGAAGAAGTTCTTGAATATGAAGCCTTTGATCTTATAATCACAGATATTAAAAATTCATTTGAGCCAAATTTTAGGATATAAAAAATACCACCTATAAGTATTTAAATTAAAATATACTTACGGTGGTTTTATTTTTTGCAAATAATCAAGCCAAAAAAAATTCTCTTTATAAGAGAGATTAATTATATATTGATGGAGCCGAATATCAGAATCGAACTGATCACCTACGGTTTACAAAACCGTTGCTCTACCAAATGAGCTAATTCGGCTAGTAATTATTTGTTTTAGATTTTCTCAAATCAACTTATTAAGAATAACATAAATTAAAAAAAATTGTCAAATGAAAGTACGTTTGTATCGTCCACACTCCAATTCCAATTACCGTCCACTACAAAGTCTTAGATGTGCTATAAATGGTTTATACTTAGCTTTTAAAGTTGAAGCTAATCTTAGTATTCAATTTAGCATTGGAACATTTTTTTTCTTGTTCAATCTATACTTTTCTCAACAGATTCTAGCTGTTGCTAATTTAATTTTTATGGGAGCTGTCATAAGCTTTGAAATGATTAATACGGTTATAGAGAATTTATGCGATCTTGTGCAACCTAATTATGATGAAAGAGTTAAAGTTATAAAAGATATGAGTGCAGGTGCAGTGTTAGTTATGGCAGTGTTGTGGTTGCTAATTATTTCTTTTAGCTTGTTAAAGATAGGTTTGAATCATTTTTTTAATCTTCAAATATGGTGATACTGTTAGCGTAAAAAAAACGTAAAAAAATGTTGACATACTTGTACACCCAAAACTCCGCCAAGTTTTGCCAATTTTTGCAACCTACACACTTGAACGCTGGAAGATTATTCGCGCTGCTCGAGATGACAAAAATAGGGTTAATTTTTGACTCTATAAATTATATTGTTTTCTTGTCCAAATAGGAATAATTCGTCGTTTGCCATTGAGTGGATTCCACTAGCAGATATGTTCAGATTAGGAAATAATTGTTGGCTAGACTTGTCTTTTGGATTGTATTTGATAATAGCATCAGCTTCCAAAAAATCACTAGACCCAGCTATTTCATTTCTTTTTACAAGGCATAGTATTTCACCCTTGGAGTTATCACCGCAACGATCTACAGTTACTCCACCTTGAACACCATCTTGACCTATTTCTAGTCTAAAATTAAAATCGTTAAGTTGTATTTTGGGTTGAGTAAAGTCGATGAACTTATTGTCAATTAATGATTCTCCTTCTTTAATTGAGATTAACATTTTGTTGTCGCCAAAGTTTTTGTAAGCAATGTTATCGATTTCGGCTACTTTTTCTAGTTTGGTTGTGATTGAGTATATTCTAATTAATTCTGTGGAATTGGGTCGATTGGTATAATTGAGCAAAAATGGCTGATTGTTAAATAGTCTAATTTCTAATCTATCAGGCTCAAATTTGTCAAAATCCTGCGTATCTATAGTTTTCGGATTACTAAAGTCTAGACCTTTGGAAGTTTTGAGTGCGATACTTCTGTCTCGTTTTTGAATAAAAATATAGTCATCGTTGGCTAATTTTACTATTGACTGAATTGATTTTGGAATGTTTTCAGATTTGCCGTCTTCTAGGTTCACGATATAACTATTAATACCTTGATTAATCAAAACTTTTTTGTCATCAATCATTTGCCAAGAATCAGGTAAAAACTTGTCTTGACTTTGAATAACACCTTCGCTAGTTGTGATTTTTAGTTCTTTATTCAAAAATATTAGATTACCTTTTGAATTTTGTAACAAATGACCATAAATTGCAGGTGTTGGTGATACTTTTTCAAGATTGGCAGCGATATCAAAGTTCTTAGCTAGACTTGGCTTGAGATTAGGGTTAGCTTGGATAATTTGAACTTTAGGTTTGGGCTTGAATACAAAGCGATCAGCTACGAATAAACCGCCAGCTAAAAAACCAAGTACCACTACGGCTATTAGCCATGGAAACATAGAGTTATATCGAAGGTCAGCCCATTTTTGTTCTAAGTTATTAAGCATATTTTTATTTTAGTTTTTGGTGAATTTGATATCTCTTAGTTGGCATTTGCTATCTTTTGGAATTAATGGAATTTTATCTGATTCATAATTTTCATTTGAAACATTTATTTTAAACGGCGATTCTTTACATTCAGATACACTACTTAGTTTGAAACTGGCACCATAACCAACTGATCCATTAGCTGTGTTTATATTCAAATTTGCACTTCCAACCCCTGTATTGTTGATGTTTATATCTTTCCAAGAGTACTGACTGACTTGTCCAGGTGTAATTGTTGTTGGAAATACTGGTGGTTTGTATGTACCTGCTGCAGTTTTGATTGAGGTCAAAGTCTTTGGATCCATTTTGATCAACTTGTCACACACTGCCGAACCTAAGACTACCGTATCTACAACCCTTTCACATATCATCAAATTATTTATTGTAGATTGTGCCTTGGCTTTGTCTTTAATAATTGCATCTGTTTCACCTTTGCTGTAGCCACCTCCAGCAGCTGTTCCACCACCGACACTTCCATCTTTGGTTCCACCTGCAGCTCCACCACCGGCACCTTTGGTATCACCACCAAGACCCAGACTGTCACCACCACCAATAAAGTTAACTCTAGTTTTGTCCACTTGAGATCTTATCTCTTGAGCAACTTGTCCACCAAATATTTCGTTAATATTCAACGCAGCTGGATTAAGTGTGCCGATAATAGCTGAAAATAAACCTAATATCACCGCGCCAACTGTGAATCCTTGAAGCCTCTCTGCTACCTCTTTGTTGACCGCAGATTGTGACTCAAATGAATTGAGCGACCTTATACCCAAAAAGACTAAACTCATTATGGCAAGTATTACTGATATACCAACGACTAACTCCGTGATATTTTTGACACAATCAGCAATGAATCGGCTTGCCCCCGATGGATCGTCTGGAGCATTGGTGGCATTGCAATTTTTTAGACCGCCAATTGCTGGGTCGGTTTGGTATTGTAATGTTGGAGCTGCACTTCCTCCGCTAGTACCGCCAGCTGTGGTGGCTTTGATATCTTTAGTTGCAGTTGTATCTTTTGTGCCAGTTGCTGGGGTAGCTTTATCAGCAGTTGTTCCAGTTGCCGCTTTTGGATCAGGAGATGTAGTAGTTGGCGTGGTGGTTTGAGCTTGTGTTGACAAAGCAAAATTACCTACACTAAGAAATCCAAGTGTAAGTAACAAAATTATAAATATTAATTTGTGTACGAATCGCAGTGTCAATTGGATCATATATAATATAATATATTTTATACCAAAAAATTCCTTTTGACAAATTTGTGTTTGCCAGCGACAAATCTTTTTATTGACAACTTTATTTGGCTATAAGGTTTTTACTAAATATCAATCTTTTGAACAGACTATTCCCAATTACTACTATGACCAATAACTTGCTACAAGAACTAACAACACTAATCTCAAATTCAGAAGTATACAAATCGCCTGATGGGATTCTTAAAAACAAACTAATTGAGGATGGTTTCAAAAATGATTCCACTTTGATCAAATTACTTTTGTCTAATTCAAATCTCAAAACACACTTCTTTATCGAACTTGATCAAGGTGTATTGGTATTTAACTCGCTCAAATTTCAACAATTTTTGTCGCTCAAGGATTTTTTACCAGATAGTTATACTAGCTTTAAAAACAAAATTGGCCTGACAGATGATGGAGATTATCTGACTCAAAACAAAAATGTAGTCCTAGATTTTCCCTACAAAGACTGTGTACTAGAAGGTGGTCAAAGTAAAGATGATGCCAAAAGAAAAGAGATTTTTTGGAATGAGACTCTTGCTCCAGATGAAATTGATGTGTTACTAGAACCCAAAATCCTCACAAATGCCAAAAAATATACCACAAAAAAAACAATACCCCTTGTCAAGGGGTCAAGCGAAAGCTTGG
>JAYUKQ010000026.1:0-5308 GCA_043764315.1 bacterium
TCCAACAGCAACGGTAACTAATCCAATAGGAGGTAATATCGGAACACCAGCTCCAATCATTCCTTTGACTGGATCAACATTACCTAATGGAACACCAGCAACCTTTACACCAGCAGGATCTACAACTCCAATTACTGGAACAATCCAAAACGGTGCATTCGTACCAAACGCAGGTCAAATAATTCCAACAGGATCTACAACAGGCCCAGCAACAGGTATTCTAGCTCCAACAGGTAGTTTACCAGTTAATGTTCCTACTAACTTCAGTGCAGCTGGATCTAATAATCCAAGTGTTGGTACTCCAACAGCAACAGTAACTAACCCAGTCACTGGTACAATTGGCGCAGCAGCTCCTACAATCCCAATGACAGGTAGCAACCTACCAAATGGAACACCAGCAACATTTACACCAGCAGGATCTACAACTCCAATTACTGGAACAATCCAAAACGGTGCATTCGTTCCTACACCAGGTCAAACAATTCCAACAGGATCTACAACAGGCCCAGCAACAGGAACATTAGTAGCAGGTGGTCAATCAACTGGAATTCCAACCAACTTCACAGCTCCAGTAGCAGCAAGTTCAAGTAGTTCATCAGCTATGATTTATACTAATATTGGAACTCCAACAGTGACAACTACTAATCCATTACCTGGTTTGATTGGATCTCCACTTCCAAATATTCCTTTGGCTAACTGTAGTATTCCAAACAACACACCAGCAACATTTGCACCACAAGGTACAACTATAGCTATTACAGGAACAATCATCAACTGTGCTTTTGTAAGTAATAGTGGACAAGTAGTTCCAGTAGGATCTACAACAGGTGCAGGTACAGGCGTTCTTAATGTTCCAAGTATCGGTAGTGTTAATGTACCAACCAACATTATCCCAACTGGTAATCCAGGTAATCTTCCATATGTTGGTCTCCCAGTTGCAACAGTAACTAACCCAGTTATTGGTACAGTTGGCGGTACAGCTCCTAACATCACACTAACAGGAAGCAACCTACCTAATGGAACACCAGCAACATTTACACCAGCAGGATCTACAACTCCAATTACTGGAACAATCCAAAATGGCGTATTCGTACCTAATTCAGGACAAACAATTCCATTTACAGCAACCACTGGCCCAGCTGTTGGTACACTCGTAGCAGGTAACCAAACTGTAGGTGTTCCAACTAATTTCACGTATCCGTTCAATAATTCAACACTAAAAGTTGGTATTACTGACCCTTATACATGTGGAGCTGATATCACTGGTAATGTATCTGGAGGAACTCCTGGATATAGAGTGTTAGTAAGATTGTTTAGAGCTAATAGTACTTCACCAGCTTATAGTTTTAGTCCAGTTGTCGACACCAACAACAATTGGAGAATCGCTATCAACTACACTGATATTAACGCTTCTAATTATGTTGCTCAAGGTGACTATACTAATGTATATATGGTAATTGATGCAAGTAGTAATATGGCAGTAGGTCAATACAACTTACAAGTTCGATCTAACTGCTTGGTCGCTACAAGCAATCCAACATCTATCAACGGTCAAGGTTTAACTAACACTAATAACACATTATACACTCCAACAACAACTTTACCAGCGATTAATATTGTTAATAACAACGCTAATACTAATACTAACAATAATTCAGCAAACGCAAATACTACTAATACTAACAGTGTTAATACCAATGCTACAGCTAACGGTGCCAATGGTTCTAATTCAAATACTACTAACAATTCAACTGTAGGTGGAAATACAGTTAGAACTGGTGGTGAATCTTTGATTAAGTTCTTACCTATTCTATTGGTAGCCGGTCTTGCAATTGCAACAATTATCAAAAACAAAAAGAAAAAAATTAACTAATCAACCAACTAAATCTAATATTGCGTTTATTCAAAAATAGATTTTAGAGTTTGTTAATATTCCTACCTCATATACGGGGTAGTTTTTTTGGGCAAAAAAATAGCACCTTAGTAAGTGTTTTTGAGTTAAGCTCGTTCTCACGATAGCCAAATCATTATTATTGAATCTAAAACTTTTTGGATACTGAATCTAGTTCAATGTGACAGATTAGGTTTTGAGAGTTACAGATTTTGTTGAAGAAATACAGATTGAGTTCAGAACAACAATGTATATTATTTTGGTTAACTCATTACTTTTAATTATTAACCTAAGTGGAGCCGTTAATCAGAGTCGAACTGATGACCTCTTCCTTACCATGGAAACGCTCTACCTCCTGAGCTATAACGGCAATTAAATTGTTATTTTTCTTTTTTGGGCAAAAAAATATGGTGGTGGTAGCGGGGATCGAACCTGCGACAACAGGCTTATGAGTCCTGTGCTCTACCTACTGAGCTATACCACCAACAATTCGTAGATTAGAACATTTTGCTAGTTTTTGTCAAGGTTAGATGCTTGCCACAAGAACAGTTTGAACCAAGTTAAAGGTTTGATTTTGCTTCTAGTTTTGATTTTTTGATCAGTAAGAATTAGCTTTTGAATAAGTACTTTGGAGTTTTGTTTGTCTAACTTAGAATAAATCAAACTTAAAGCTAATTGCAAATCATTTTCATCCACTTCTCTTGCCCAAATCGTGGTATCTTTTGGTAAACTATTAACGTTGAATCCTCTCATAAATAGAGGTAATTTGTCTTCTTTGATAAGTGAATTAACAGCATTTTTGGAATCATTTGAGAGCTTTATAAAATCAATGTTATCTAGTATTTCTTGGTACGATTTGGTTTGATTTAGTAATGGTTTGATTTTGGTGAAGTCAAGACTAGACTGTTGGCAATATTCTTGAGCAATTTGCGTTAAAGTTATAGAATCAATTTTTTTGAGTTCTTGGTAATTGATATTACATTTTTTGAGTAACTTCTTATCATCTGCCTTGAGTTCGATTTGACTACTAAATAGATAAATATTATTATCGTTATTTTGTTTCAAATGCTCCAATTTTTTGAGATCAGAGTCTAGTATATCTACGAGCCAACTTGTGTTGGAATTTTCACCAAAAAGATCGTCTGAACTTACAGTTTGCAAATCCAATTCTGCCAGTGAGTTAACTCTAAGCTTGTTCAAATCTAATTGCAAAGGTTGCTGCAAACAGGCTAGGGGTTTTTGTCCTAATTGTTGAGCTAGATAGACAACCATCAAGCTATAATCTGTGAATTCTATATAAGTCATATTGTAGTTAAATAAATTTTTCCAAAAGTATGGCTGACCAAAAACTATTATTCCAAAAATACTCTTTTTCTAATTGACCAATAATTTTGAAACCAAGTTGTTTCGCTACACCAACCATTTTGTTATCAGGTAAAGTGATTCTAAGTTTGACACAGTGATTATCATTGGCTATTCCAAAACTGGTTTCTAGCAAAAACTTGAATACTCCACGTGAGTGCCATTGTTCAGTTACAAAAGAGTTGCTGATAGTAATAATATGTTTAGTTGTTTCATTTGAGCTTTGTGTTAACTCCAGAATTCCAACTTCAACAATGGCTTCTTTTTGTTTTATTTTTGCTACTAGATATTTTTTGTGGTTGGAATCGCTAATTTGCCAAAAAGGTTGCTGGGCTTGTTTTAGACCCAATAAAACTGGATTGGATTGACTATTAAATTCAGACTGAAGTTCAAATTGAAAAGACATACAACACTATCGTGAATAAAAAAACACCCTTTGACAAGGTGTTGAGTTCGGTTATCTTTTGATTAGCTTTTGGTTATCTAGTGACATTTACGAATCTTATTGATGGGTTAGTTCTATCGAATCTATAAAAAGTATTTCTGTAAGTTGGCTGTTGGCTGTTGGTTGTAAAATATCTGTTGTAGCAATAATCTGGCTTATTACCTTTGAACCATTCACACTTTGCTCGTTGGTTAGAAGTTCTAAAATATGATGGATTAACTGCCAAAAATTCTTTGTCGTTGGAATAAGGATTTGAGTGGTTAAGATTAATTATCACAAAATTGTTGGAACATCCAAAAACTGTATAGTGTCGAGTTGTATTCACATCATAGCCGAATTTGTTGAGGATACCTTGGAACTCTGAACGGTTTGATCTAATTTGTACTGTGTTGTACTTGTTAACTCCACAATTCGTGTTGGTGAATTGAGAGTTGCCTACAATCGGTCTTGCCATTAAAGTACCTTCATAATTAGTGAAGCAATTTTCTTGAAATCTAGTTTGATATCTACAGTAGATAAAACTATTGTTTCGGTTGTACCTAACTATATCACCTGTATAAAAATCATCGTTAGCTGAAGCTGTTAATCCACCTAATAAGGTTGTTATAATAAGAGTTATTGAGGATAAAATAAAAAATATTTTTTTGATCATAATAGAAGTTAATATAGTGAATAAAATTACTTTTGTCAAAACGTTGTAGCCTGTAGATTCAAATTGCTGGATTCATAGCTTTATTTGAAGTTTGTAATTAGTTCCTTTTGGAGATTGATTGTTGCCTTAATTGCCTTAACTCTCGCTGCATTCTATCTTGGTTAAAGTACTCACCAAAATGATACATTGGATTTCTAAAATGATTTAAATTAAATAAGAATCTCCTTAGTTGATCTTTTTTTCGTTTTTTAAAGTGTGAGTTTTTTGTGTTTAGTGGACAGTATAAATTTTCGTTTGATTCTAGATCAGTTGTGTCACCTGCCCAAATTTGCAGTCTGTCAGTATCTATTGCAATTCTTTGACTTACCGTTTCACCCTGCTCAACCAAATCATACAAATCTACATTTACCAACGCATCCAAATATGGGTTATCAAATTTAACAACTAATAATTTGTGACCATTTGGAATTGGATTGAGACCGCTGTTAGTACTTTTGACTTTACTTTTAAGATTTAGGGTCGGTTGAGTGTGTATATCATCTGTCAATTGTGCTTGATCTTTGGACACCTCAAAGTAACCTTGTACAATACTTCGACCATTAGATAATATTTCGGAGGTGTATTGTTTGTAATTTCCCATTACTGGTTTGGGTTCGGTCAAAAAACCAACAACTTTATGTTTTAGAGTATCACCAATAGGCACAATGTTTTCAAAAAACTTTTTACTCATAAAAAAAATGAAACCCCAAAATAGAGTTGTGTTATAATAAATTTAGTTTGATGGATAATTCTTTGAGAGATCTTGTATCTATCGCAGTTGGAGAACCTGTCATCGCATCTATAGCTTGACCATTTTTTGGAAAGGCTATAACTTCACGGATGTTATTTTCTTCTGTTAAAATCATGAATAATCGATCAAGACCCCAAGCGAATCCAGCATGTGGCGGAGCGGCATAAG
>JAYUKQ010000027.1:0-1608 GCA_043764315.1 bacterium
TTGTTTGATTGATTGATTGTAAAAAACATATTCGCGGATTCTTAGTTAATAATTACTATTACAACACTTCTTCTGCTAGGGAAACTACTTTGTTGAAACCAGCGTCGCGGAGTTCACGAGCAACAGGACCAAATACACGAGTAGCAACCATTTCAATTTCTCTTCCACCTTTTTTGACTACTACGCCAAGGTTACGAGAAAAACGAATAGAAGAACCATCTTTTCTTTGAAGTTTGCGTCTAGTAGCCGTTATAAGAATAGCTACTTTTTGACCTTTTTTGACCTTACCACCGACTGAAGCTTTTTTGACTGAACCCATTACAACATCACCGACAGAGACAGAACGTCTTTTGTTTTTACCGGAAACGGAGAATAGCATACAGAGGACAGCTCCAGAGTTGTCAGCGATATCGACAATACTACGTTCTCTTAACATATTAGTTTAAATTTAATTGTAAATTTAGAATTCAGATTTGGCTACAATTCGACATGTAAATGGTAATTTGTGAGCTGCAATTCTGAAAGCTTCTCTAATTTTATCTTCTGATACACCACTTACTTCAAAAATGATACGACCTGGTTGGACTGGGAACATGAAATAATCAATTGATCCCACACCTGCACCCATCGGTACACCAAGACCTTTTCCACCTACAGGTCGAGACGGAAAGACTCTAATGTAGATTTTACCACCTTTGCAGTAACGTGAGATTACCTTACGGGCTGATTCTATTTGACGACTAGTCAACCAACTTGAAGAAGTAGCTTTGAGTCCAAAATCTCCGTTTACTACTTTGGATCCTCTTTTGAGGGTACCGTGTCGGCGTTGACCGTACGTGTTATACACATGTTTGTGAACAATTTTTTTTGGAGCTAACATTTGGGATAAATGTAAAATTTGAAATGTAAATTTAGAATTAAGAAAAAAGTATATAATTTTTTGTACTCAATGATGTTATATAATCAGCTCGACTCTGTTTAGATTCTGAATCAAGTTCAGAGTGGCAGCTGTGTTATTAATTATAAACAAAACTAAATATAAGATAATTTTGTATTCTTCAATATCTTAATTCTGAATTAATTCTATTATTCAACTACAACATGAGCTATAGTTTTGGATATTGGTCGACAATCTTTGATCTCGACTTCGGCACCAATGTGAAATTTGGATGAATCAGAACAAGCTGCGTGAAACTTCCTTCTAAGTTTGAATGACTTCTTATAGATAGCGTGTTTCATGGTACGATTCACAGCTACTACAATTGCTTTAGTCATTTTGTTGGATACGACAGTTCCTTTCATAAATTAAAAAATTTAGATTGAATTATTAGTTATAATTCTTAAGTTTATCTCCTTTGTACAACCAGACTTTAATACCAATGATACCAGAACGTGTTGGAGCGTGCACTAATGCAAAATCAATATCTGAATCAATAGTATGACGAGGAATGGAACCAAGAGCAAATTCTTCTTTTCGAGCAATATCTGCACCGTTAAGTCTTCCTTTGATCATGATTTTTACACCGAGTTGTCCACCTAAGCGAAGTTTTTCAATGTAATTTTTGCAAACCTTTCGATATGGAACATTTTTGCGTAGAGCTTCGGCTA
>JAYUKQ010000028.1:0-19836 GCA_043764315.1 bacterium
AAAAATAACCCTAATTTAAAGGGTTTTATTTTTTCTTGGCTTTCTCTGCTTCTTCTTGCTCCTCTAGTCGTCCTTGTTCTTGTTCTTGTAATGTTGGTCTGTCTGAAACTGATCCTTCAATCTTGGCTACCTCTTTCATGTTACCACGGGATAGTTCTCTTAAGTGTCTTTCTTGATTATCATCTAATTGTTCTTCGGGTGTTAACGGTTCCGGTGGTCGATATTCAAATTGTGGTGTATATCGAGGATTGTTTTGTACCATACAAATTAAAACTAACACACACACACAAATGTCAACACTTTTTAGACACAAAAAAATACCCTTTCGGGTTTGATTTGATTTTGGGATAAATACTGTCGGAAGATTTTTGAGCTTTTGGCTTTACTTCAAATGAAGGTATTTTGGATTGATTAGGTACTGAATCAAGTCCAGTGTGACAGGTGAAAATGAAATATCACTATCAATTATTTATTCTAGTCCTAATACTGATTTGACTAAGGTAACTTTGTCAGTAGTTGTGTCATTGATTCTGGATTCTAGGATGAATCTAACTTTTGGCTCGGTTTTGGACGATCTCATTGAGAATTTCCAATCTGGATAAAAGACACTGATTCCGTCGAATTCGCTAATTGTGGCATCTGTGAATTTTGCTTTAAGCTTGGCTTTCCACATATCAAAATCTTGACCTTCTGGAACCGTTAAGTTCATCAAATCAGAAATAAAATAGGATTGACCAAGTGACTCGAACATCTCTGACATTGGTTTATCTTGTTCTACACAGATCTTGATCATTAGAACTGCAGTAATAACTCCAGAATCCAAAAAACCAAATTCACCAAAATAGTGATGACCTGAAAATTCTCCACCATATAATGCTTTGTGTTTGGTCATATTAGCCTTAATTCCAGTGTGACCTTGAGTGCTTGGAATCGCAATTCCATCTTGATCTGTGATTGCGTCAATTACACAACGTGAACCTGGTTGGATATACACAACAGAGTGAGAAAGTGTAGGGTGAGGATTGCGTTTGTTAGCTTCTAATAAGGTCTTAGCCAAAAAAGCTACAAGATAATCTCCACACACAACTTCACCTTTTTCATCCACGAATCCAACTCGATCAGCATCTCCGTCAAAAGCAAAACCGAATTTAGATTTTAGCTCAATAACTTTGGCTTGAAGGTCTACCAAATTCTTGAGATCTTGTGGATCAGCTGGGTGATTGGGAAAATTACCGTCAACTTCCCAATACATTGGCACGAATTCAATATTGCGGTAGAAGTTCTTAATAAAATCCATTACAAAACCTCCAGTTCCATTACCAGCATCAACTGGAATAATTAGTTTTTGACCTCGCGAATCAAGAATTGAATCAACTCTATCAATTTCGCCGAGTTTGCGAATTACGTCTTTGAAATATTCCATTACTTTAGATTTGGTTAAGTCATCAGTGGTAGGATAAGCCAAGGATTTGAAATCGGTAGAATTAGTTCCCATTTTGGTGACTACAAAATCCCTAATCTTATCAAGTCCGTTGGTGATTCCAAGCATAGTAGAACCAGTTTTGAGGATTTTCATTCCGTTATCGTCTTTGGGATTGTGGGAAGCAGTAAGACTTATCGCTGCAAAAGTATTGTATTGTGAAGCTGCGTAAGCTGTGTCAGTTGAGCCAAGTCCCAGTTGAATTGGTTGTCCGCCAGCTGCCTTAATTCCTTCTACAAGAGCAGTATAGAATTCATTGCTAGAATAGCGACCGTCGTGAGTGACGTTGACTTCCATTGGCAAATTATCTGGTTTGAGGATGAGTTCTATTAGACCATAACCTGCCCAATAATATAGTTCAGCATTTAGTTCTGGTACGGTGCCACGAATATCGTAAGCCTTAAAAAATTTGGAATAATCAGTCATAACAAGTATTTATTATTGAAGCGAAAAACAAAAATGTCAATTCAATGTCAATTCAATATGGTTATTAGATAACTTGATTAGTTTTGTTTTTTGTGTTAAGTTGGTAGCTATGATTACTTGCACAAAATTCCACTTACAACCATTTTTTAATCTTGAAAGCGATATGGGGGGGGGAGACAAATTAGAATTAATTGACCCTATAATTGGCAATCTTGTCGAACATGAAACAGCTAAGACAGATGGAAACGAAGCTTTGGAATCCGCCCTGCAAACATTAAAACTTATAGAAAATGCTGTCTTTGGTCATCAAAGAATGTCACCCACAAATAAAGAAACTCTAATAAACGCTATAAAACTACATGGAGAAAATATCGAATTCATGGCTAATCCAAAAGATTTATTCAACCTGCAAATCAGAACAAGTGTTTTACGAGAATATATACCAAGTGAATTATCAAAACTTGCGGAGGAAAGTGGATTTTGTTTTACGACTTCAGACTATGCACAAGATAGACCAAAGTCAAAAGCATCATTAGCAACAAAAGGAATTAATTATCTTCGTCAAAATTTTATTCCAATGTCATATGGAGCCATGGCAGCAACAATTGCAATGTGTGCTTTGAGTCAATTCCAAAATCCAAAAAATTCATTACCACAACTTGTAGAAAACAGTCCTGCAATTACTTCAAGTTCCGAAATACTACCCAGTGGTCAAAAGTTGTATCAATTCCTAAAAAACACAGGGATGGGTGAAGGTCAATTAATAGCAAGTGGAATAGACTGGGAATCTGCAACTATTACAAAAATGGAAAGGTTGATGGTAGGTGTTCACGAATCTGGTGTATATACAAGAAGATTGACTGTTAACGATCAAGGTGGAAGAACCAGTATTGAAATTGATTTGCACCAAAATCAAAGTGGTCAATGGGTTGTTGGTTACCCTTCAACTGACAGACTTAAAACAAGATAAAAACCCCATCGTTAGAGCTGAATATTAACGAATTTTTATTTTTGTAATCTGTTTAATTTTTGGCTTACCACGATCTTACCACTTCAACGAATTCACTACCGTACTTGTTGAGTTTGACTGACCCAACTCCAGAGATATTAGCAAATTCTCCCATATTCATTGGTCGATCTTTGGCTATCAAGTACAATGTTTGATCTCCAAAAACCACAAAGGCTGGTATTTTTTCGCGTTTGGCAATGTCTGATCGTCTTTCTCGGAGTTTTTCAAACAATTCCATGTCTTCATCTGACAATTCCATATTTGGTTTGGATCGACGAACTCTGACTTTTTCTTCTTTCGGTTTGAACTTAATTAGTTCCAATTTTTTTTCCCCAGCCAAAACTTCATTGGCAGTTTCACTCAAAGCCAAAGTCTTGATAAATCCGTCATAGACAACCGTGACCAAACCAAGATCAATCAGTTGATTGGCATAAAACATCCAAACTTCTTTGGTCATACCTTTCCCGATTCCAAAAGTTGGCAGTTTATTATGAGCGTATTTGATCATTCTATCATTGCTTATACCAAGTAGTACATCCACAATGTAACCAATTCCAAAACGTTGCTGCGTCCTATATATAGCTGACATGATTTTTTGAGCCAGTACAGTTCCGTCTATTTTGTCGCGTGGAGAGTCACAGCAGTCACAGTTGCCACAATCTTTTAGGCTTTTTTCTTGGAAATACTGAAGTAAAACTCTTCGCCGACAATGTCCAGTCTGACAAAACTCCAAAAGTCTATCTAGTTTGTCATGTTGAATTGTCCTGAATAACTTGCCCATTTCGGTGTTATTATTATCATTGTCAATGAATCGTCTAAGAGTGAAAGCGTCGCCAGCGTTGTATATTAACATTGCTTCACTTGGTAATCCGTCACGCCCAGCGCGTCCAGTTTCTTGGTAATAACTTTCGATATTTTTGGGCAGATTCCAGTGAACTACAAAGCGGATATTAGGTTTGTCAATTCCCATTCCAAATGCAATAGTTGCACAAATTACCTGAATCTTGTCCGCCATAAAATCATTGTAGGTTAATTCTTTTTCGCTTTTTTCAATGCTGGCGTGGTAAGGTTTGGCAGTTATACCCATTTTGTTGAGTTTGCTGGCAACTTCTTCGGTGGATTTTCGACTCAAGCAATATACAATTCCAGCTTGTTTTGGCCAAGAGCGAATAAAGTCGGTCAATTGTTGGTACGGATCACCTTTGGATTCCACTCGATAGTGAATGTTTGGTCTGTCAAAAGAGGAGATAAAAGTCTGCGGATTGGTCAGATTGAGTTTGCTCAAAATATCCTTACGGGTTAGTTCATCTGCTGTGGCAGTGAGGGCAATAATTGGTGTAGTTGGAAACAAATCTTTGAGAATACTCAACTGACTATATTCGGGTCTAAAATCATGTCCCCAACTCGAAACACAATGAGCTTCGTCAATAGCAATTAGACTAATAGGCAATTCTTTCAAAAACTCAAGTAAATAATTATTATTAGCCAAAAGTCGCTCTGGTGAAGTATAGATCAATTTCAAATCATCTACACAACTAGCATTTTGTTTGACCTTAATTCTCTCAAGGACTTCCCAAATCTGGTTTTGTTCTTCGCTAGATTGCGAGCTGTTGAGATAGACCGCGTTGATACCATTTTTATTCAAACTCTGAACTTGATCGTGCATCAAAGCTATAAGTGGAGAAATAACCAAAGTTAAACCTGGTAAAACTAAGGCTGGTAATTGGTAGCACAAAGATTTTCCACCACCAGTTGGCATGATTGCAAGTGTATCTCGCCCAGCCATGACATTGGCAATTATAGGTTCTTGAGATGGTCGCAGTGTATCGTAACCAAAGTATTGCTTGAGGGTTGTGAGCATAATTGTTATAATTGAATTTGTATATTGTAGGGATGGGTCTCGTACTTATCTTTGATATGATTATATTATCGTTTTTTGGATACTTGAATTGTTTCTTTGTTTCTCTGATAACCCAATACAGTTTCAAAAAATCTAAGTTGGTTGAGTTTGTCATCTTTGTAAGAGTCTAATTGGTATGGTAGGTAACATAATGTTTTTTGTTTATTTACAATTGCCAATGTTTCTTTATACTTTTACTTGTCATTTTGAGCCAAAGGTAAATAAGAAATGCCTCTACTTGAGCATCTCTTAGTTTGGGACTAGATTTTAGATATTTTATAATATCGCTAATGATTGAATTGTTTTCCTCAAGGTTTTTATTGACTTAATTCGTTGTTTCCTTCTTTATTCAGTTTTTTTGCAAAGTTATATTAGTACTATTTTTAGTAAAATTTACTATACAACTAAGTCACTACCAAGACTTATTGTCAATCTTCAATCTTATATTCACTCAACAAAAACAACCCCAAAATTGGAGTCGCGATTAAAGAAAAATTAAAGAAATTTTAAAAAATAAATTTGGTGGAGGTGAGGGGATTTGCACCCCCGTCCAGTTGGGACTTTTCTACTCACTTTTTCAGACTAGACACATAGAAAATTACTAATTTTAGTTAGCTCATCAACTTTCCACTAAGCTAACCTAAGATCAACTAATACGATATTCATCCGCTAATCAAAAACAAATAAAGATACACTTTGGGTTATACGATAAAAGTTAATTGTGTATTCTTAACAAAATTATCAGTATGCTTTTGGTAAAAACCAAATTAGTTAAAAACTAAACAGATTATGCGAAGGCAACTTCTGTAGCAAAGATTGAGTCACTGATTTTACCCAGGTTTTTGAAACAATCTAAATTTGCAAATGTATTAGCATTTAATTTTTTGTCACATCTTAAGGGAAATGTAACCAAACCATCTAGTGCAAGCAAAATTATCAAATCAACTGTCAAAACTACGACACCCCCGATCGTTTTTTAAGGTTATGTTCAACCAAGTTTATTGTCAACTTAGACATCTCACATTAAATCCTAAAGTGCAAAACCAAAATGACAACTTTAAAATATAGTTACTTTTTAGAATCTTGAAAATGTTTGTCTTGGCTAATAAGCACTTTCCACATTAGATAACAATCTAATAATATATTCAAAACTAGAATTGGTAATTCCAAAAAAACAGCACTTCTAAGAACTGTAATAACAATAAAAATAACTTGTAAAATCGCTAAGACTCCAGCTAATTGAATAAAAAGATTATTTTTGAAGTAGTTTTTGGAAATTTGGTAAGTTAGTTCTTGGTTTTTGTAGTTTTGGTAGATGCCAAAGATTGGTATGATTGTAAAAACTGCATTTTGCCACGGTTTGATACTAGTCTCACTTTGCAATTGTTTGGCTTGGTTGAGAACTTGCCAGCGAATTAAGATCAAACCAAATCCAGTTGTGAGAGTTGATATAATTAACCCAAACCCAAGTTCGTTGCTAATTTCTATTTCACTTTGATTGGCTAGATTCCAAGTCAGATACAAGGCTATCACTTGAGCCAAAAAATAAATAATAATCGAAAAGATTGGTTTTGACATTTTGAACATATATAGTTATTTTGGTTTTGAATTAATCCACGACTTGGCTGCGGTCTAGTTTTTCTGGTTCAATTTTTTGACCTCCTTTATTGATGAATAATTGTCCATTAAGGTGATCTACTTCGTGTTGAATAACTCGTGAAAGCCACCCATTTGCTTTGATTTCTTGCCATTTTCCTTTCTCATTTTGGAATTTAACTACTATATTTTGTGGTCTGACAATTTTGTAATACTGCTCTGGAAACGACAAACAACCTTCAATGATATTACAAGTCACTTCAGAATAAAAAGTAATCTCTGGATTAATCATTACAAAGTTATTTTTGATTTTGAGTTTTTTGGGTAGCATCTCTGGATCAAGGGTTATAATGCAGATTCTTTTGCTAACATCAACTTGTGGAGCGGCAAGACCAACTCCACTATCTTCAACAGTTTCCCACATATCTCTTATTAAATTTTTGGTTTCAAGATCAAGTGGAAAAGCAACTTCAGCAGCAGACTGACTAAGGATTTTGGTTGGATAAGAGTGGATTTTGAGTACGGACATTGTTGAAATTAAGAATGCAAAATTAAGAATTTTTGGTTAATGTTTATGCTTCTAATATGAATTAGAATATCTTGTAACACATTAAGCGTTTAATAAAATTTCTAAGCCTTGATTTGTTTGAAAGAACGTCTTAGTTTTTTAGATTACAAGAACATTTTCAGTATGATAACTTTAAGATTTTATTATAAAAATTCTAACTAATAATATTTTTTTCTTTGGTTTCTAGGTCGACAATTAGACTTTTTTCTAGATCTATTTCAGCTTGATCAGCACCTGGATCAGACTCGACAATTTCTTCGTATAGTCTTCTAGCATCTTTGGCGTAATAATTAGTTATAATAACTTGCCTTGATAGTGAAATAACTGATGCTATCACTGCATAAATATTAACACCAACTGGCATATAAAAGTTAAAAAAACTAATCAGAATTGGCGTCATGTATATTCCAACAAAAAGTTGCATTTGCTCCATTGCTTTTGCCTGCATTGCTTCTTCGGAAGTTTGGTCTTTGGCAACTGGCATCTTGATCTGTGGTGCCCACTTAAAAGTATACAAACCATAAATGAGAGAAATCACGGCATTTAGGATAAGAATCCAAATTTGAGTATCAATTTTACCAGCAATATCAAGATAACCAAAGGCTTTGGTAGGAAATAGGAATTGATTGGAGCCTACTAACCAAGTGTACATTCCACCAACAGGAGCATTTCTCTGGATCTCATTCATGATATAAAAAATTCCCGTAATAAAGAAAATCTGAAAAACCATCATGTACATCAAATACGAGTTATTAATTTTGTGTTTTTGATAGAATTCTAATGTTTTTTTACGCATTTCTAAAGGATCTTCTTTGAACTCTTTTTGGATAGATTGGAGTCGTGGAGCCAAAAAACGTGTCTTTTGCATATTAATATATGACTTGGCATAAAGTAACAGCAGCGGAATATTGGCAACTATAGCTAGAGCGACAACCGAATAACCAATATCGTTGAACTGTTTGTAAAAAAGGTATAACAAATTGATTTGAGGTTGCCAGACTAAGGCTTCCCAAAGACTAAAAAAAATATTCATATATTGATTTGAACTGGATTAAAACTATCCAATACTACTACAGTTTTGGCAATTTAGTCAATTGTTGCTAACGTCTTTTTGAAGCTAAATTAATTGACAATAAGGCTCAAACTAAACTAAACTCAATCATATGTCCAAACATGACGATGAAATTTTGATGACCAACAAACGAGCTAATTTTGATTATGAAATCATTGGTAAGTTCCAAGCTGGACTTTCACTTTCAGGTGGTTTGGTCAAGCAAGTTCGGACAAGAAGAGTCAATCTTCAAGGCAAATATATAGTTTTTCAACATAATCAATTGCAGATATTAGCTTTTGGTAATGACCGAATTAGTGAAAATGTGACCGTTCTTCTAACTAAAAAAGAGAAAAACAAAATCGCAGGTCAATTGTCAACCAAAGGTGTAAGTTGCATTCCATTAACTCTCAAAAAAGTCGGTCGCTGGCTCAAAGCTGACATTGCACTGGTAAAAGGTAAAAAGAATTATGATAAGCGAGAAAGTATCAAAAAAAGAGATTTGGATAGAGATTATCGTAAAGGAATTGTATAGATCGCGTTTTTATGCCAAATTTTTATTTCGCTCAAGATAACGAATGATTTAGACTAAAAAAATTGATCGTGATTCGATTTTGTAATAACCGTTGACAAATCATCTTAACGTGAGTTAATATATCCAATATATGTTTCAAATCGTCAAAGTATGGGTTCTTGGATTTTTATTATTCAAAGGTTTGAGTCTTTTTGTCCCACAGTTGCAAGTCGGTGGATTCTTAGAATTCGGAATATTTCTTTTGGTACTTGCTTTAATTAACGCTATTATTAAGCCTTTAATGAATTTCTTTGGTTTTCCATTGACAGTTTTGACTTTAGGCTTGTTTTCTACTTTTATTAACTTTTTTTGTCTTTGGTTAGCTCTTGAAACTACTGGAGTTATTAAGATTCAAGCTTCGGGATTGATTTGGTTTTTGTATCTTTTTGTAGTTTCTACTATTCTTGGTTGGCTTAATAGTTGGGAGTAGATATAATGTATTTAAACAATTTAGTTTGAATATTAATCCTAAAGTTGTCATTCTTAATTTATTTCAGAATCTAAATTTTATAAGCAATCTTAAAGCAGCCTAAAGATTTGCAAATCTCCAAGCGCTTTTTACTCAATTTTATATTTTTTAAATTAATTTTTAATTAACACTAGTTTTTAGATTCCAAAATTAATGTTCAGAATGACAGTTGTAATTTTTATTTTCTATTCTTTCCATATTTCTATGCACCCAGAAACTCAATACCTCAATCTATTGCAAGATATTCTCGATAACGGCTCGGACAAAGAATTATTTCTTACACCAGAAGTCAAAGCTCAATACGATTCTAAAGGTGAAACTTACCCAACTATTCGGTCAGTTTTTGGTCGGATGATTAGGTTTGATCTTAAGCAAGGTTTTCCACTACTAACTACCAAGAAAGTTTTTTTTAAGGGAGTAAAGGCTGAATTACTGTGGCTACTTCAAGGCTCGGGTAATATCAAATTTTTGGTTGATAATAATGTTCATATCTGGGATGAATGGGCTTGGAAAAAGTACATTGAAGTCAAAAAAATTGCAGGAGAAGATGATTTATTGTCGATTGAAGATTATGTTGTTAGAATTGCTCAAGACGCTGAATTCGCTTCTCAATATGCTGATCTTGGTTTTGCTTATCCTGTTAATTGGCGACACTTCAAAGGTCATGATGATCGTGAAGCTGACCAAATCAAATGGGTTATTGATGGACTAAAAAAAAGACCTTTTCGCAAAAGTTATGTAGTTAGTGCTTGGCACCCAGTCTATACCTACGAAATGGCTAGGGAAGGTGAATCAATGGCTCTTCCGCCGTGTCACACAACCTTTCAGTTCAATGTAAATGAAAAAAATGAATTGTCTTGTGCTTTGTTTCAACGTTCGGCTGACACTTTTTTGGGAGTACCTTTTAATATTTCCTCTTATGCTTTACTTACTACGATGATTGCTCAAGTGTGCGGTCTTGGATTGGGTGAATTTGTTCATTTTTTTGGTGATGCACATATTTATTCTACTCACTTTCAAGCAGTGAAAGAACAATTACAACGAGAACCAATGCCATTTTCTAAGTTAGTTTTGAATCCAGATATCAAAGATATAGATTGTTTCACTATGGCAGACATCAAAATTGAAGATTACCAGTCTCACCCAACCCTCAAAGCTCCAATTGCCAATATCGGCGGGTTTTAACTACTTGCACAAAATCAATAAAAATAACCCTTTTTTAGCTATAGGGTTCTTGTTTTTTACATAATTTTATATCAGTGATTCTTAACCAAAAAAATTTACCAGCTAATGATTATTTTACCTGATTCTTCATTACCTTGCATTTTGATCTTGGCAGTTGGAATATATTGTGTAAACTTCTCAACTTCAGTTACAATCTGTGGTGATAATTCGTGAACGCTAACTCTGCGACTAAGTGGAATTGGTTTTGGAGTTCTGTAGTTTTTGAGGAGATTTTCGATTTCTTTGACTGTTAATTTTTTTTCTATGATCATTTTTAGAATTATATTCTGATCAGCATGAGAAAGTAGAGTTAGACCGCGAACTTGACCTTCTGTAACTAATTTTTGACCAAGTGCTTGTTGTACATCATCGGAAGTATTGAGAAGTCTCATGTAATTACGAATATATTGATAAGTAACATTGAATATTTCGGCTAATTCTTGTTCTGTGATCTTTTTAGTTGTCATTAATATCTTGTAAGTTCTAGCTTGTTCAATTGGTGAAAGACCTTCACGTTGTAAGTTTTCTACTGCCATTAACATGGTTTTTTGAGCATTAGTCAAACTGTCTTTGTTCTTAACCATAGCTGAAATAGTTGTCCAACCTAGGGATTGAATTGCTCGGAATCGTCTCTCTCCAGAAATCAAATTAAAACCTTCTTCTGAATGAATTAGCAAAATTGGATGAATTAGGCCGTTGTCACGAATACTTGCAGCTAAAGAATCAATTGCACTTTCTTCAAAGAAACTTCTGGTTTGGAACTCGCTAACTTTGATGTCTTTTAGGGGTATTTGTTGGATTGTACTACTTGCGTCGATTGTTAAATCTGGATTTTCACCAAAGTAATCGCCAAGAATATTGCCAAGTGATTTGCCAAGTGCCATATATCGTTTTTGTTATGATTAATGATCAAAGGGTTTCAACTAATGCTTTAATTGTCAAATATTATTCAAGGAAAATAGCACTTTTGTTATAGTTTTATTCAAAGTTGAATTGACAAAAATATAGGCTTATCTGTATAGTTAAAACATTAAATAATCCGCTATGCCAAACGAAAAACAATTTGATTTTGCTACAATTGCAGTAATTCTAGTTTCAATAGGTTTAATTCTGGGAGGTTTTTTCCTTCTTAATCAAAGCTTTACCAAAAAACAAGATCCAAATAAAGTAGCTTATCTAAATACCTCATCAATTTCTTCTGCAGTTCCGAGTTCCTCCAGTTCAGTCGCCTCCAGTTCATATTCACAGATTGCCTCAAGCTCAATAGAGTCTAGCTCAACTAAGTCTGCGTCTTTAGTAAGTTCTTCTAGTAATTCATCTGTAGACAGTTCGTCTGATTCTAAGCCAAGTACAATGTTGGAATCTGAAGCAGTGGTAAAAGTTCTAGAATCCACTGGCTCAAGTTACAAAATTGAAGTTATTGATACAGGTTTTAAGGGTGGAAAGTTCTGGAAAGTTGGTAAACAAATAAAGATTAACTCTACAATTCCACTCAAAATAGATCAAGAGTACAAATTATCTGGAATCAAAGAATCTATCAACAATACAACAATTGGCTTGATCCAAGAAAAAAAATAACCATAACAAATTTAAATTCTATTTTGAACTTAGATATAATTTTATGCCCGAATCAAAATCAATCCAAGTTGGTCAGATCGCCCCAGATTTTACAGCTGCTATTCAATTTCCTGACAAGTTAGAAATGATTACTTTATCGAAGTTATTAACTTTAGGTCAAAAAGTTCTTCTGATTTTTTATCCAGGTGACAACACTCCAGGTTGTACAATGCAATTATGTAAAATTAGAGACATTTATTCTGAATACAAAAATAAAAATGTAACTGTAATTGGTATTAACCATGCAACAGCAGAGTCTCATCTAAGCTTTATTCAAAAGCAAAATTATCCTTTTGGTATTGTGGTAGATGAAGACAAATCTATTCGTGAAAGTTATGGTGCGGTAGGAAGTTTTTTTGGTAAACCAACAACTCGCCGATCAGTTTTTTTAATTGATACTGATGGTAAAGTAATATTTAGATTCTTTGGTCAACAAGACAACGACAAAATTATGGAATTATTGGATTCATTAAACAAATAACGCAACTTATACCTTTGGGAGTTTTTTTTTAAATAGGTTTGATTTAATACATACACTTTTTACTAAATACAATACTTGTGCATCCCCAATTCCAAAAAAACTTCAAAAAACCTAGTTAGTCTTTCTATTACCGGCCTCTTCAGCGGAGTATTTGGTGTGAATTGGCTTTTAACAATTGAGTTTGCCAATTTTAATCTAAAATTAGATGATTATTTTGTTTTTTGGAATTAAATCAAAGTGAATTAATAGTTGATCAAGTTTGACATATTATTGTATAAGGCGTACATTTTATTCTATGCAGCTCACACCCGAACAACACAAGGCTGAAGTTGCCAAATCAACAGTATCGTCGTCAACCTCATCGCAAGATTCTTCATCGACTCTTACCAAAAAACCATCTTTTCCTAAGTTTAGTGGTCAAAATGCCAAAATACTGCCACCTAATATGAAGAACTTCAGCAATATGCCGCGTCCAAAACCTATGATTGTAAGGAGAAATTCACCAAGTCAGTAAATCTAGTAGAATTGGATTAATAACAAACCAAAGCGATGGAATCAATCTCAAGTATACTTAGTTGTAAGTCAAAAACACGGAATTCAAGCTCCAAAAAAAGCCTTTTAAATGAGGCTTATATATTTGCACAGATCAAGTTAATTATCCAAAAAATAGTTACAGAACAATATTCTCAATTTCAAAATGATTTTGAAGAGTTACAAACTATATTCAAACAAACAACTAACGAAAATATTAGAATACTAAAAATTCAATTACTGACTTCTGATAATTCTTTTTTGACTTGGTTAAAAACTGAACAATTAAGCTTTATAACAAGCCTCAAAATTGAACTAAAAATCAAACAAATCTTGAATAATGACGATATTTTGGATCTTAAATTAGGTAAAAAATAATTCCAAATAATTTCAAGCAGTCTATTTGTCATGAGTGTATACTTTTGACCAAATTCAAAATTGACCAAAAAAGTTTGGCAAACCATAATTAATAGTATTAAATGCCTAGTTACCAAATACCACAGTTTTTAGATTCTGGAGATAAGATTTTTATGGGAATGAATGTTCGCCAATTTGCTTACCTTTTGGTTGGTTTTTTTGTTTGCGTACTGATTTTTAATTTGTTCTTTCCAGCAATCGGTAATTACAGTTTTGTGTTTGTTACACCTGTAGCATTATTCACAGCATATATCTGTCTTGGTAAATACAATGGACGAGATACCGAAATATACATTCTCAAAGCAATTCTTTTTGTTATCAAACCTAGAAAACTCAAATATGCCAGAGATATGGATTTTAGCGATATGAATTTTCAAATGTCTCAACTTCGATATGAAATAAAAAACAAAGAATTAGAAAGTAGAGTTATTAGTGACAAACGAATTACCGATGATCCATTAACTGAATTCAAAGGTCAAAATGCTAAAGGTAAAGCGGCAACTATCAGAACTCTTGGTCAAAACCTAGACAATCAATTCTTTAATGCAGCTAAGCAAGTTGTGTCTAAAGAGGTAAAAATCAAACAGCACCGAGAGTTACTTCAAGAATTAAGTAAGAATAAAAAATAGATTAAAGTTTAAACATAATATATATACAAAATGGCAATTCAACTTGATACTTCCAAACTTGGCAAAAAAAAAGCTGCTCCAATTCAGACTATCAGTGGTAATGCACTGCACAAAATGTCAAGAATTATTCAGGACTTAGATCACAAGTATACTGAAGTTAATGCCAAAGCTGATGCTCATAGTCAAGAAATGGAATATATTGATTTGTATGGGTTTCCTATTGATACAGCTCATCTTGGTGTTTTGACTCAAGCTCAAGTAGAATTATACAAAATGGGAGTTTTTTCGATGAAAGAAAAGAATTTATTCTTGGCAACATCTAAGCCCGGTTATCAGCTCCAAAAAGAACTATTTTCCCTCTTAGAAAAAAAAGGCTATACTTACAAGATTTTTTATTGCTCACCAATGAGTTTGTCTAAGCTAATCAAGGCTTACGGTCACGTTGTTAGTCAAAAGATTTTTAGTGATGAAATTAACATTGACGAAGACAAAATGAGCACTTATACAAGTGATTACTTGGACTTTCAAAAAAATGCTAAACAGTATTCCATGTCAGAAATGATCGAGCGTATACTTAAATTGGCAATTGATACCAAAGCTTCCGATATTCACTTTGAACCTGAAAAAGAATACTATCACATTCGTCTTCGGCTCGATGGTGTGCTGCAAGATTTGGCTAATTTGCCCAAGGTGAATCAACGTTTTATTGAAAGTCGTATCAAGATAATGTCTAAGCTGAAGTTGAATGTGGATAATGCAACTCAAGATGGTCGTTTTTCTTTTAAGATTAATAGCAAAAGTATTGACGTTCGTGTATCAATGCTTCCTTCCAACTATGGTTATTCAATTGTAATGCGTTTACTTGGAACAGACAATGTGGTACTAGAAATGAGTCAGCTGGGATTCGTTGGTATTTCCAGAGATAGAGTTCTTAATGCACTTAACAAACCTCAAGGTCTAATTCTAACCACTGGTCCAACTGGAAGTGGTAAAACTACAACTCTTTATACTTTCCTCAAAACTCTTAATGACGGTGAGAACAAAATTATTACTCTTGAAGATCCAATCGAATACAAAATTGAAGGTCTTTCACAAACCCAAATTAATGTAGAAAGTGGCTATACCTTTGGTTCAGGACTTAGATCGATTCTTAGACAAGATCCTGACATTGTTATGGTTGGCGAAATTCGTGATCTTGAAACTGCCGAAACTGCCGTGCAAGCTTCTTTTACTGGTCATCAAGTACTATCAACAATTCACACTAATGATGCCACAGGATCGATTCCAAGGTTGCTTCAAATGGGTTTAGAAGGTTATTTAATTGCTGATTCGCTTCAGATTGCAATTGGTCAAAGATTGGTTCGAAAACTATGTGAATTTTGCAAGGTCAAAGCTACACTAACTGCTAGTGAACAAAAGATTGTGATTGAGGAATTAACTAGATTACCAGCCGCCGAAAAAGAAAAGATTCCCAAAAAATTAGAATTCTTCAAACCGGTAGGTTGCCCCAAGTGTAGTGGACTTGGTTACAAAGGTCGTGTAGGTTGTTATGAAGTTCTAGAAATGGATGATGCTATTAGAACACTACTTACCAAATCAGAAATGTCACTAGTGGAAATAAGAAATACTGCAAGGGCAAATGGCATGCTTAGTATGTTTCAAGATGGATTACTCAAAGCACTGCGAGGAATGGTTGATATTGCCGAGTTACAGCGAAATATGAGTCGATAATCAACTTTAGTTTTGCAAAATAGTAGTCTAAGGTCAAATTAATTAACATTAACTAACATAATTAACATTAACTAACATCGAATTCTAATCTTCTAACACCCGCTGAAACTGATTTTTCTTTGAGGATAACGAATTTGCCAATTTCTTGGGTGTTGTTGATATGTGGCCCACCACAAAACTCTCTGGAATACACTTGGTCATTTTTTTGCAGAGTATAAATTGTAACTTTGGAACCGTATTTTTCACCAAACAAACCGATTGCACCCAGTTCCCTGGCTTCTGTTTCAGTCATTTCAGCTTTGTTCATATCTAGTTTCAAATCAATCAATTCTTGCACTTTGGATTCAATCAATTTCAAATCATTTGCTTCAATTCGGTGATCTAACGCAAAATCAAATCTAGCTTTGGAATCAGTTATTGCACTACCCATCTGACGAACTTCCTTACCAAATAGTTCTCTAAGAACTTGATGCAAAATATGAGTTGTAGTGTGTAATCTGGTGGTTCGGTCTGTGTTATCGCCAAGTCCAGATTTGAATTGACCTGCTGAAGTGGTTCGAGATAAATCTTGATGTTTTTTCATCATTGATTCTACCAGATTGAAGTCAAAACCAAACTGGTTAGCCTCGCAGACATCTTGAGAAACTTCAAAAGGAACTCCCGCTTTTTGGTATAGATCCCAGCTAATTGCAGCTGTTTGGTCAACGTCGAGATTGGGAGTTTGTTTGAGGATTTTGGTCCATTCTTTTTGACCTGTGGTAATAGCTTTTTGGTACTTTTGAGCTTCAGTATAGATTGTGTTGACAATAATTTCTTGATTATCTTCTAATTCTGGATATACTCCATCATAAATTCGTACAGTAGAATTAACTAGATCAGTATAATATTGCTTGTTGCTAATGTCGATACCAAGCTTGAGAGAAGCTGATAAGGAGCGTCTAATTAGTCTTCTGAGAATGTAACCACGTTGCTTACCACTAGGCAAAACTCCATCAGCGATGCAAAAACAACTAGTTCTAATATGATCAGCAATTATATATTCAGGTTGAAAAGTCATATCAAGTAGTTAGAGCAATAAGACTTATTTTGTAAAGTTTGATTTTTAGATTCTGAAATGAATTCAAGAACGACAACCAATGGTGAATCGTTAATGTTCGTTTCACTCAAGATGAGATGACGTATAATTCTACTAAGAATGCAAATCGATTCATTTGCAAATTATCCAAACTCCAGATTATAGCAGAGATCAAACCCAAAACTCCATCGGCAGGAATATTGATCAAGAATTTTTTGGTGGCTCGTTCGAACTGTTATCTTAAGTTCGAGTTAAGACTGATTTGCCAATACTGCACAAAGACTTTGTTCTAGATCCAATTCAATTTTTAACTTCACTTGAAGTTATGCTAATTGCTAATCCAGATTATCTCGAAATCAATTACCATTCTCCAATCCTGTAGTTGACGGTACAGTAATCCAAAAAGCTGATTATCAAGCTTTACAATTCCCACTAAATCTCGAGTCAATTCTATTTGAGATCAATCAAGTCAAACAAAAAACTAATTCTACAACCAAACTCATTTTGATGAGTTATATAACTCCAGCTTTTGATTTTGGCATGGCTAAATTGTCAGTTATTCTTAGTCGCAATGGCTTCATTGGTGCTATTATTCCAGATTGTCCTGTCGGTTGTCCCGAGTTTGATTTGTTTCAAAAAAGTTCAGATCAAATCTTAATTCCTGTGATTAGCCCGCTGACAACTGTGGATAGATTAATCTTTATACGAAGTCAAATGAAAGCTAATCAAATGATTTATGCAACTGCTCGTAGTGGTCTTACTGGAGTTAAAACCGATCTTAACCATCCAGGATTCTTGGGTTATGCCGATTTTCTCAAGTGTCAACTACCAAATAATCCGATTGCTCTAGGATTTGGGATTAGAACTCGTGACCAAGTTAGGCAAGTTCAAAGTCTCGACTTAATTCCAGTTGTAGCGACTGAACTTATAAGTAGAATTGATCTAGCTTGGCAAACTCCACGACAACAAAAAAACTCCTCTGCGGAAGTTGTGTATAATTGGTGTAGGGAAGTTATGATTAGCGTCTAGTGGGTGGAAAATTCCCACCTTGAGGTGTATCAGCTGGTTTACTAGGTTGGCTGCCACGACCACCACCTGGATTTGAGTCTCCGTTATCTGACTTGCATTTATCTTTATCTTTATCACCTTCAGCTGTCAAAAACTGTTTTAATAAATCTAAATCTTGTTGAAATTGTTCAAAATTACGGCTAATATTATGTGTTAATTTCTCTAACGAATTGGGTTGTTGTAATGCTATTGCTTCCATAGTTATTGGTCATATTAAGACGCAGTTTCAAAGGTTACATGTCGAGCTAATACTGTCAATTTTTAGCTATTATTTGGGTAAAGCTTTTTTAATAGCTTCGATAGCAATTTGCCTTTGTGCCTTTATGGCTTCATTAGTTTCTTTAAGTTGTTGTTCATGTTCCGCTTCTTTCCTTTTTGCTAGGTCTGGATCATAACCTTCTTGACTACCGTGAAGTCTAAAAACTCCAATTTTATAAAAAATCATTTGTGGAGATTAACACACACACACTACTTGGTCAACAAAAAATGTTGTCGGGGGATCTTTCACCTTATTCAAGATGACAGTAGGTTCAAGTTTTTAGATTCTGAAATAAAGTCAGAATGACAGCCATGATAGTAATTCTACATTTTTAACTTTAAATTCTCACAAAATATGTCTATATATTCAATTCAACCTGGTGGCTACTATGGTAGTAAGCAAGAATTCGGCGGTCAATATATTCCCGAAATTCTTTTTCCTGCAATCAATCAATTAGAACAAAGTTTCACTCAATATCGCAACGATAGTGACTTTATTAGCGAGTTGAATTACTATCGAACTAACTGGATTGGTCGACCAAGTCCTTTGATTCTGGCTGACAGATTGACTCAACAACTCGGTGGAGCAAAGATATATCTCAAAAATGAAGGTAACAATCTCACAGGATCTCACAAAATTAATCATTGTCTTTATCAAATTCTACTTGCTAAGCGAATGGGTAAAACTAGAATTATCTGCGAAACTGGAGCTGGTCAACATGGTCTTGCAACTGCTACAGTTTGTGCTAAATTCGGTCTCGAGTGCGTCGTTTATATGGGTCAAAAAGATATAGACAAACAGTATCCGAATGTGTTTTGGATGGAGCAACTTGGTGCCAAAGTCGTCGCTGTGATCAAAGGAAATATGAAACTAACTGACGCGGTTGATGAAGCTATAGCTGATTGGATCGCTAATCCTGAGTCGTATTATCTACTTGGTTCGGCGGTTGGTCCACATCCGTATCCAGAAATCATGCGTGAAGCCCAGCGAATTATTGGTCAAGAGATTCTGGAAGGGTTGATTAAAACTTTTGTAGATATTCCCAAACCTGTCATTCTGAACTCGTTTCAGAATCCCGAACTCCAAAGCTGTCATCCTGAACTTGATTCAGGATCTAAAAGTAACCACCTACTTTCAACTAAACCAATTCTACCAGATTATGTAATCGCTTGCATTGGTGGTGGAAGTAACGCAATTGGAGCTTTTGATGTATTCCTAGAATTTCCTGAAGTCAAATTAATTGGTGTGGAGCAGGGTGGAAGTGACTCTCAAGAAGGTAATCACTCCACTAGAATTGCCAATTGCCAAGCCAAAATGGGAATACTTGAAGGTTTTAAGTCCAAGTTCCTCCTCAAAAATGGCGGTCAAGTCATGGCAGCTGGTGGCGTAAGTGCTGGTCTTGGTTATGTTGGAATTGGTCCATTTCATGCTTATCTTCACTCGATTGGTCGGATTGTAATTAATTCTGTGATCGATCAAGAAGTTATTGCCGCCTTCAAGTTAATTGCTAGAACTGAAGGGTTATTAGTTGCCTTAGAATCGTGTCACGCTGTTGCAGAAGCTATCAAAATTGCCCCAACATTGAGTAAGGACAAAATTATAGTAGTTAACTTGAGCGGTCGAGCTGATAATTATATCTTTAATATCGCTGCAGCTTTGGGTGATACCAAGTTTGAAGAGTTTAGGAAAGGGTGAGATGATTGATTCGATTGTTAGTTAATTAAACACAAT
>JAYUKQ010000029.1:0-1593 GCA_043764315.1 bacterium
CAAATTTCCAATTGGTGGCCTCATCAAAAAAGCCCGTACCAAAATCGCTCGACAAACTACCATCTTCCAAAATCTCAATTTTCTTAACTTGTGGTTCGCTTGCGGGTACATTGTTGGGGTCATGGAAGTAATGGATAACGACATCTTCTTTTTTCATTTCTCCCTTTGCTACCAAATACTGAAACTTGCGAATCATGTATTCGCTGTGGGTTTCAATGAGAAATTGTGTATTCGTGTTCGATGAAACACCTGCAAACAAATCTGCAAGCTTGCTTTGTAGATTTGGATGCAAGTTTATCTCAGGTTCTTCAAGCATCAAAGTTGAATAATGGTCTCTCTCGGATTCTTCTTGATTTTTATTCGCATGGATTATCACTTTGAAAAACAAAGATATTAACTGTGTGTAGCCATAGCCGAAATTGGTAAGTGCCAAACCGTCAATGTTGGGATAGTACGTCCCTTTTTCGCGTTCAAATAAGGAGTTGATTTGTCCTTTGATGCCGAATTCCTTTGCAAAACCTTCAAAAATATTTTTTGCGTCTGCGTTTTGTGATGCCTCGTGAAAATCTACCAGCAATTGCTTAAATTTTGATGAATCACTTTCTGTATAAATTCTCTTTTGTTCATTTTGACTACTCGCCCAAAAATCTAAGCTGTTAAAATATCCTGTTACTGCTTTACAAGAAAAGCTACCATCAAAATTCTCACTAATTCCCATGATGCCTAATACCTTCCCAGCAAGTATTTTAGAGTCTTCCTCAAATTTGTTTTCTAAAAACCAGTTTTGAAATGATATGCCAAAGTTGCTATACACTTGGTTTTTACATTCTTTCGGAATATTAGAGACTTGGTTTTCTGCCAAAACGATTTGATTACAAAATTCAATATCAAAAAATATAGCATGAGGCTCAATGCGAAGCAAGATTTTTTTTTGACTTTGACTTGACTCAAAAATTTCTATCTTATTTATTGGGTTAGCCGCATCGGTTGCTGAATCAATCTTAAGAGTAATTTTGTAGAGCAAAAGGGTTTTATTGACCTCAAACGGAATCTCATAACACATCTCATTTTTTTCTTTATTCCAAGATTTAGTACTGGTGGGGCTATTTAAACCATGTACATTGCCATCAAAAATTAGTTTTTCTGGCTTGAATTCTTCACCGCATTCAGCTTCTACAATCCGATTTGTACCATACACAGTACCATCAGTCTGCCAGTTATGTAAAAACTTAAACTTTGGCGGAAGAAGCCCTTTGTCAAAATTATCTTTCAACAACAGTAATGCCTTTATTAACGAGCTTTTTCCGCTGTTATTCGGCCCCGTTAATATCGTTATCGGTGCAAAATCAAACCAGGTGTAGTCTTTAAATACGCGGAAGTTTTCTAATCCAAATCCTTTAAGGTGGGTGTTCATGGGTTTTCTTGGCTTAAATCTTTGATAATTTGTTGAATTTGGACTTTTAAAATGGGCAATTCCTTCTGCACTACGCCCCAAAGAATCTGAATACTTATGCCAAAATACTCGTGAGCGATAACATTTCTAAATCCCTTAATTGGTTGCCATTCTATCTCGGCATATTTTGCTTTAAGTTC
>JAYUKQ010000030.1:0-1560 GCA_043764315.1 bacterium
AGGAGTATAACAACATTATCTCAAATCAAAATCTTTACCCAAATATACAAAAAAGAATACCCACCTAATTGATTTTAAGTGGGTTTTTCTAATGGGACGAGTCTGCTAATTTAGGAGGGTTAATTAGTTTGAATGAATTTTAAATAACTCCAAAAACTACATTTTCATAGAGTCCATTTCTTCTTTACTGATAAAGCGAGCAATAACTACTTTTACGGCGAAGAATACAACCATCATTAAAACTACAAAACTAATAGTTGCAGAAATAAAATCACCAATTGCAAGTGCTTGTCCTCCACCGATGGGAATTAGACCACCTGGTTTTAAGTTAATAGCTCCAAGAATTAATTTGACCACAGGATCAACTAATGATTTGACAACAACATCAACATACTCTTTGACGGCACTACCGACAACTACACCTATAGCTAATCCGATAACTCCGAATTTTTTGAGAAAGTCCATGAATTCTTTTGCGAAACCTGATGACTTAGTAATAACTTGATCCATAGTAATAAAATAATTATATATTTGTAATAAACCATACAACGATAATCTATTACATGGAGTCTTGTCAAGCTATAACTGTTACATTTAACATAAAAATGCAATAAATATAACATATCCAAATTTTTACAACCTGAATAATTAACTCTCCTTTTTGTTAGCTTGAGTCAAATGAAAGATACACCCATATTCAAATATTTAATTGTCAGAACTTTGTAAAACTTAATGGATTTTTGATTGCAAAACACAAATTAACTATAGTATTTTTATTGGTAAATTTGAATTAAATACTAAATTAACTAACAAAAATAACGAGTATAAACTCGTCGTGAACTAATAATTATCTACCAATCTTTTTTCTTTCGTTGGGATCCAAATATCTCTTACGAATACGCAAATTAAGTGGTGTAACTTCAAGGATTTCTTCGTTTCCACCGTTAGATTCAGATATATATTCCAAAGCTTGTTCAAGAGATAAATCTCGTGGCGGAGTCAATGTAATAGCATCATCTGAAGATTTGGAACGAACGTTGCTTAGTTTTTTGTCCTTACAAGGATTCACATCCAAGTCACCATCTTTGGAATATTCACCAATTACCATTCCTGCATACACATCTACAGCTGAACCAATAAATAGTGTTCCACGTTGTTGAATATTATTCAATGAATAACCAGAGGAAGCTGCTGTATCAGTACTAACCATTGAACCATGTTGGTTGGTTACAGAGTAATTAGCGCAAGGGTGGTAACCTTCAAAAACATTGTTCATAACTACACTTCCCTTGGTAGCTGTAATCAAAATAGACTTCATTCCCATTAAAGCACGTGTTGGCATTCGAGCAAAAAAAGTAAATTCAGTTCCAGCTTCATTCGGTTCAATGTGTTGGATATCGGCGGCGCGTTTACCTAATTCTTGCATTACAGAACCTTGATACATTTGAGGTACAGTGATCTCAATAGTTTCAAATGGTTCGTACAGTTGTGGACTTGACATATTATCAGAGAGTCCTTGCCAAAAGCTTTTTTGTCAAATAATGATTATTGTGATATAAA
>JAYUKQ010000031.1:0-5072 GCA_043764315.1 bacterium
TTACAACTATAACCAACCACCAGAATTCAATACAGACTTGTTAGCCACTCCTGAAACTGCTCAAGTTAGAGATGTTAGAGAGATGGGAATTATGTCAGCTAACGAAAAGATGCTAGAGGCTTTGAACAGCATTAAAAGTCCAGATTTGATAGCTCAAAGTAGCTATTACGATGATTTGGAAAGTGATTGGAGAAATGGCAGAAGATATTGGTTTAGAGACAATGGCCCAGTAACTCAAGAAATGTTAAATATGCACTGTGCGGAAACCTTAGCTTACACTGGTGGATCAAGTTCCGTTGGTAGAAAATTACCTTATACTAGAGATGGAAGAACTCCAATTAGGTGTCAATATAATATGGATTATAGCATTGGTGCTGGCAATTCAAAAGTATCTGCAGGAATTGGAGGTGTTGGCACATATTTTAAAGACTTATTGAGAACGACTCCCTTGTGTCAGTCCAACTATTCAATCAATCATTCCTCTCATAATAATGGAACAAGGTGTGGAATATTCGTGCGACCAGCTGGAAAGGGAGTATTACGTTAATCTCAAATTTATATTTAACAAAAATGAAAAAATATCTTAAGTTGGTTAGTTATTACTCAATTAGTCTATGTATAACTGTATTGTTAATTGTTTTATTAACGATAGTTTTTACCTTTAGCACCAAAGGTAATTTAGGTTTAATTTTTAGTTACGTAAGTAATGATACAAATACTAGAAATTGCTACACAATACAAACTAATGGAGAATTTAAAAATAAATTTTGCAAACCAAATGAGCCAAATTTTATGGAAGGTATATATAGTATAGATGAATAAAAAATATTTAATTGCCATTTCCGTACTTAGTATTTCCTTGATCCTAATATTCAATGCTTTTTTTACACTTCAAATATCTATTAATCCAAAAATAAATGAGATTGAAATATCAGCATATGATCAATCAGATAAACTAATATGTGACACATCTAAAGTTATTAACTGTAACGAAATCTCAATTCTTGTGAATCAATTAAAAACTAGAAGTAAAGAAAATTCCCCTATAAGTTCAAAACTAATGAAATTTTGCAAAGACAACTTTGGAGATAAGAGTCAAAAATTACTCCAAAGATCATCTTTTAGCTTTGATGATAATGGAAAATTAACATGTTTGGTTGGTGGATGGTAGTTGTGATTTATAATCTCGAAAAGTGAATTATTTTGTGTATTGTAAAAGCGATTCAGATCAATTAATAGACAAAGTTTATAAAGAGAATTCATATATTCTGCCAATTATGGCGGTTTTTTGTTCTCCAGTTTTACATTTTACATTTTAAGTTATACATTACAAATGTGTCTCTTCAAGCTTTTTTGTCCAAAAGTCAAATCCAAAAATTAGCCTCAATTGGTCTACATGATCTATATTCTGTGCTAACTTATTTTCCATATTCTATTGAGCAAGTTCAATCTTTGGAAGCTAGTTTTGAATTTGGCAGTGACCAGAATGAAACTCAAAAACTAAATTGGCAAGCTGAATTAACCAAAATTGAAAAAAAACAAGGAGCTAACAAAAGCTATTATTTGCTAGAATTCCAAAAAGACAATCGACGAATTAACTGTTTTTATTTTGCCAATGCAGTATTTGTAACCAAACTTTTGCAGCTTAACCAAATGTACGATCTTAGATTAAGTCAAAAAAAGAATTATTTTACAATAGAAAAATTAAAACTGCTAAAACCTGATGAGATTATTGATAATATTACTAAAGATAAAACAGAAGATAAAACTGCTAAAACCAAAATTCAAGTTAAATATAGTCAAAATGGTATTCTCAAATCACTTTTCTTTGAACAAATTCACAGACAAATTCCTAATCAATTTTATCTACTTAACTTCGAGGGGTTAATTCCTAACAACAATCTAATTCCACAGATTATCGATCTCAAAAAGTTACACAAACCTTCTAATCAATCAGATTTCTGGAATACCAAAAAACAGTGGACTAGCTTTCAAGTCTTTCTCAAAATTAGTCTAATGCGATACTTGTCTTTGAGTGAAAAACAAAAACTAGCTCGGGGAAGCCAATTAGATCTTGATTTTTTAAAAACTTTCACTAATAATCTTCCTTTTGAATTATCAACTAGTCAAAAGACAACCATCTGGGACATTTTGCAACAAGTCAAAAAATAAAAACTCCACCCTATTTTAGGTGGATGATTCTTTAGTTAAAAAACTAGATTTGGACGATAACAGGAATTACTTCTGGATCTTTTTCAATCGATCTATAAATAAAGGTTTTGGTCATATTCTTAATCTCAGCTCTAAGTTCAGAAAAATATGAAGTAGCTTCTGAATCAATTTTGATACCTGCAAAGTTAATTGCAATGTGCTCTTTGACTTCCTCAATCAAATCCTTACTCGTTTTCATGTATACGAATCCACGAGAAACTATATCAGGTTTAGCAATCAATTCACGCCGTTTGTTGATCAATAGTGTAACTACAATACATCCTTGAGTATTCATTTGACGCCTTTCCATAAGTACAGCTTCAGATACTGAACCAACCCCAGTTCCATCAACTAATAAGTATTTATCTGTGATAATTTCTTCTGTAATAACAACTTCATTAGCTCTCAATTCTGTAATTCTTCCATTTTCACCAATTAGACAATGATCGAACTTGATACCCATTCCAGCTCCTAGTTCACCAACTTTTTTGAGCATGTAGTGATTGCCATGAATTGGTTGTAGATAATCTGGCTTAGTCAAAGCAAAAAGTAATTTCAAATCTTCTTGACAAGCGTGACCTGAAACATGAAGATCAAATTCTTTGTTTTGGTAGACTGCAACACCTTTACGAGAAAGATTGGCAATCAAATCAGCAACAGATTCTTCATTACCTGGAATAGGGCTCGAAGTAAAGATAACTGAATCGCCTCCTTGAAGTCTAAGCATATCATGTTCATCGCGAGCCATCCGACTAAGAGCTGCCATATCTTCACCTTGTGAACCAGTGGATAGAACACACACTTTTTCTGGTGGTAAATTAACCAGATCAGCCAGATCAACTATCAAACCATTAGGAACACGGATATAACCAAGTTCATAACAAGTCTTGAAGTTAGTAATCATAGATCTACCAATTAAGGACAGTTTGCGACCGCTAGCTTCACAAGCATCAATAGTAAATTGCAAACGAGAAACAGTTGTAGAGAAAGAAGTTACAATAATTCTTCCTGAACATTCGCCAAAGATTTTTTTGATTGTACCACCAATTACCTTTTCAGAAACTTGATAACCAGGACGCATTACGCCAAGGGAATCAGTAAGTAATACACGCACACCTTTTTCACCCATGTTAGCTAATTTGGCATAATCTGAAATTTGACCATCAAAAGGTGTCATATCAAATTTCCAGTCAGTACAATAAGCGATGTTTCCCATTGGAGTTTCAATATCCAATCCTACTACATCGGGAATCGAGTGATTGAGTCGGAAAAAATTAACTTTGAAGCAACCAAGTACCAAACTTTGCTCTGGCTTAATAATTTTGGCAATAATTTTTTCTGGTAATTCAAATTCTTGCAATCTATTACGAAGTAAAGACAATGTTAGCGGCATTCCAAAAATTGGTACTCCAGGTAACTTTGGCAAAATGTATGGAGCTGCTCCAATATGATCAAGGTGACCATGAGTAAATATAATACCGCGTATCTTAGGCAAATTAGCTTCTAGATAAGTTGTATCAGGAATAACATAATCTACACCTGGGAACTTATCTCCACCACCAAAACCCATTCCAGTATCAACAACGATAATATCGTTACCACATTCAATGGCTGTCATGTTCATACCAACTTCAGATACTCCACCAAGTGGAATAATTCTTACTATCGGTCCAGCTGGGTAATTAGGCAAAGCATTGGATCTAAGTAAAGGTCCAGAGTTAAGAATTGGATTAATTGTAGGACTGGCAACATTACCATGTGTCAAAGAAACCAAACTATTTCTACCACGGCTACTATTTCGAGCGTTACCTTTGTAACCAATACTAGGTGGAGAGGATCTTTCTCCGTAATCTTTTCGTTGTGCAAATGAAGGATTTTCACTGGCAATTGCTGAAGTCTTGCGACTTGGTGGTAAGGGTCTTCTAGGACTTCTCATATATAAATATATTAATTTTTAAAAATGGATTAAAAAGTTTTGACTAAAACATTGAGTAAATAACTTTGTAGAAACAAACAAATATTATTTAAATAACAAAAACGATCGTCAACCAAAAATGGAAACTTTGGTTTAACCAAACACACATTTACTTTACAGTAGAAATGATATAAGATTAATAAGCTATTTGTTTAGAACAAAATGACAATTGAGGGCAAATTTCCCAAACAATTAAATGTTTTTTACTCAAGGAAATTTACTTAATAATTTAATTTACATCTCTAGAATTTATAAAAAACGACTTTATAACGACTGATTTGTATCGAATTAAACAATAAATAAACTAATTCCAGTTTAGAATAAAAAATTACTCTTGGCAAAATTGAATAAAAAAATGGTGCCTAGGGTGAGAATCGAACTCACGACACGAGGCTCTTCAGGCCACTGCTCTACCACTGAGCTACCCAGGCATAATCCTATTTATAGTTTTACTTTAGAATAGGTACTAAAGTTTGTTGAAGTTGATCTTGCAGTTCCTCAAATTTCAATTTGATTATTGTAGAATTCTGGACTTGAAGAATAATAGAATAGTGACTTGAGATATTAAAATTTTTGACTATAGTTGTGATTCTGCGACGGATTTGATTCCTCACATTGGAACGTTTGGCAATTTTTTTGGATATTACTACAAGAAATTTGAACTTTAGTTGAAGTTTGTCTTTCCGAGTAATGATTGTCCAATATTTTGACTTGTTCCTGAATTTGCTAAAATAAACTAATTTAATTTCTTTGTCTGCTACTAATCTATTAGATTTTGGAAGCATGTTATTTAACTAGTCTTTGTTTTTGAGACTTAATGACTACTGCCATTCTACTTCTATTCTTTAATCTTTTAGTTTTGAGAACGGTTGTTCCAAGTCTTGCT
>JAYUKQ010000032.1:0-18691 GCA_043764315.1 bacterium
TCAACTTGGTGTCATAATCTTTTATTAGATATAATTTGATTTGGTGGTGTTTCTTTTCTATTTCTATTAAACTATTTTTCAATTTTTGCAGATTTTTGATTCTGTAAACCCTGCTTTAAAAGTGGATGAATTTTTGGGTAGAGCTGTTGTTGGTCTGTTAATTTTACTTATACCTCTTTTTATACTTATACCCCTTTCTTATGTAACTAAATTTGACAATGGCTTTTTCTCTATTGGTTTTATGGTATTTTATTGGGTTTTAGTAATATATCTTGGACATTGTAGGAAAGAAAAAAACTACAACCAATACCAAAAAGTTGTTGAGGATTATAATACCAAAATTAATACAGATCAAATAAAGAAAAATATTTATACTTTCAACCAATCTATAGCTAAGTTTGATAATATTGTTTATAACAATGCGAATCAATATATTCAAAATGCAGTTAATCAAAGTCAAGAAGTCAATACGTTGATAAATGAATATGATAATATAAAAGTTAGTAATAACGGTAATAATGCTCACTTTACAGATATTTTATATTCTGATTATAGAACTCAACTATCAACTTTGTTCAAATGTAATAACCTAAGCAACCAAAATGATGTTATATCTTCCATAAAGACTATGGTGAACAATAAGATTGGACAGAGTGGTGTAGGGAGAAGATCACAGATTATACAACAAAGAGATCAGGCAATCAATGAATTCAAACTGCAAAAACTTGATGAAATTACCTTGATGTCAACCATAGGTACTCGCTTGAGAAGTATTGGTAGGAGCAAACAAGGTTCTTATCGTAGAGAGACAGCTGTTGCTCGTGTAGGTTGGCTCAATGAACAGGGATATGTAACATTCCGAGATGTTGAAGAAAATAATATATTGAATGCAAGACAGTTTCAGACTAATCTCTTTGTTAATAGTGCGGTCAAGGATGCTTGCGATGATATAATCAAAGAAATAGAAAAATCTGAGGGAATGCAAAATATATTAAGCCAATATAGTTGGCAATTATCACAAAATGACCAAATAGAAGTAAGAGACCAGATATTAAGAGAAATAAAATCCCAAAACGCTAGAATTAATACAGATTATCGCCAAAAAATCCAATCTAAGATAAATGAATCAAATTTACAGAATAATTCCAACTTGGTCCAAAAACTAAATATAGAAAACCAAATACAAGAGAAGTTAAAAAGTATAGAAACTAATCTCAAAAACTACAGAGATGAATTGACTAAGTATCTCAGTCAACCTTTGATATCGGATTTGAATAAATTGAATATTGAAGACCTAAAAAACCAAAAAAATGATTTGGAAGAAAAAAATAAGTTTAATTACAAGTATAAATTACTTACCAAGAAAGAATTTATTGTGAAAGTTTTGGATAAATAAATTAGTTTTTGATTTTCTTGATGAAAATAGAGTTTTTACCAAAAATAATAAACTTTAAAAACTTACTAGTTGATCTGATAATGATCAAATATTTCTTGCACTAAATGATTTAAAACCTTTACCCACATTCAATCTAACTAATAATATGAACTTAATAACAATTCTGGGACAGACTTCTGGTGGTAAATCTGATTATGGAATCAAATTAGCCAAAGAACTTGGTTCTTGCTGTATAGTTAATTGTGACTCTCGGCAGGTTTATCGAGGTTTGAATATTGGAACTGGTAAGGTTGAAGGTGAATGGCAAAATGGAGTTTTTGTTTACGAAAATATAGAGCATTATTTGATTGACTTTGCAGATCCTGCGATTCAATATACTTTGATTAACTATATTCAAGATTTTAATAATTTGATGCCTAGTTTATCCAAAAAGTTTGATACTGTAATTATGGTCGGTGGAACTGGTTTGTACGCCAAGGCAATTTTGGAAGAAGTGGACTATGGTTTTGTTGCGCCAGAATTTCAACCATATTATGATAATCTAAAAAATGAATACAATTCTTTAAGTTTAATTCAATTGCAAAGTTTTTTGAACAAAGGAGATTTTAACAATTCAGATTGGAATAATTCTTATCGTTTGGTTTCATCTTTGGTTAGGCAAAAAACTGTGGAGAATAATTGGTTCAAGAAAATTAAATATTATCAGTTTGAGTCCAAGAAAGCCTTGGCAATAGAAGTAGATCAAGATATTTTGAAGCAAAAAATAATCGCTCGGTTGAGTGATCGGATTAATCAAGGAATAGTGAAAGAAACCCAAGAACTTGTTTATCTTGGGCAAGAGAGAATTTGGCAACTTGGTCTCGAATATCGTTTGAGCAGGTTGTACTTATACGGATTCATGACTCAAGAAGAATTCACATTTAGATTAATTCAAGAAAATTGGCGCTATTCTCGTCGCCAACTCGTTTGGCTCAAAAAACAAAAAGGAATTGAGTGGGTTAGGGTTTAGTTCAATATTGTAGAATTAAAAAAATCCAGTTATGCGATTAAAGTAAAATTATGATTTTTATACCAAATTTGGTACTTTTAGTTTAAAAACCTCAAACTTGACAAAATACCCTAATACTGACACGATTATTGGGTTGCATTATTTGTAATTTTAAAACATTTGTATCCGTGCAGAAAAACAAACGAAGACGAAGAATAGCTGTTGAGAAAGCTGATAAAATCTATTTCGATAAAGGAGTGGTGATCGAAACCTTACCCGCAACTCAGTTTAGGGTGAGGATTGATAGACAAGGTAAAGATGGCCAAAGTCTTCCGCCGATTATTATCGTTGCAAATCTCAAATCTCAACTCGTTAAAGCTCGTATCAAAGTAATTAGAGGAGACCTGGTAAAGGTTGAAGTTAATCCTGAAGATATGTACTTTAACGTAGAACAAGGGATTCTTAAAGGTACAATTATACAAAGACATTTGAGTTAAGACACTTTTAATATCCACTGTTAAAGTATCATCCTGAACTAGTTTCAGATTCTGACTAAGTTTTGGATAATTAAATATTTGAATTAATTCAGCAACCTAACAAATTAAGCAAAAACATCAATTTGCACAATCTATAAGCTATACTATTTTTTTAATGACCGTCAAAACTTCCCTAAAGTTTCGTGGTATCGTAGTTGGTCGTCGTTCTCGTGAAGAGTATCGCTGCAAACGAAAAGGTACCATTTATATCAGGCCAAAAGTTGACTCCATCAAAGGAGGTCGTCTCAAAGCTCGTGGTCCAATTTCTAGATCAAAGAGAATGTTAGCAAAAAAAGCAAGAAAATACTAATAATTTTAATTTATGATTCGTATTGCAGGTGTCAACATTAATGACAAAAAACAAGCTAGATTTGCTTTAACTCCAATTAAAGGAATTGGTAAAAACAATGTCAAAAAACTTTTGGCTATGTTAGATATCGATCCAGTTTCCAAACTTAATGAATTGTCTGAAGAGCAATTAACAAAATTAAGAAACACCATTGATTCAGAGTTTTTAATCGAAGCTGACTTACGCCGCCAACAACAAGCTCATATCAAACATCTGATTGATATTAAGACTTACCGAGGTGATAGACATATCAAACATTTGCCAGCTCACGGTCAAACAACTAAGACCAACTCTAGAACTGTTCGTGGTAACAAACGATCAAGTGGAGCTAGTGGCAAAATTAAAGCTAAATAAACTTAGTTCAAAATTAAGAATGTAGAAACATGAGTTTTAGTCTTACGATGTTAAATCGTTTCAATTAACTTTTAATTATTCTCTAATTTAACTTTTGAATTATTTACCAATTTACTTAAATTTTTTAATTTAATTTCTAATGGCAAAACCTACTAAAAACACAACAACGCGCCAAAAAAAGATTAAAATCAAGCAAAAATATCCAATTGCTAGATTGTTCTTAAGAGCAAATTTTAACAACTCAATCGTAACTTTAACTGATTTGCAAGGTAAAGTACTGACTTGGTCTAGTGCAGGTAAATCTGGTTTCAAAGGTTCCAAAAAATCTACTCCTTTTGCAGCTCAAAAAGCTACTGAAGAAGTTCTAGCCACTGCTAAAAACTACGAAGTTTCCACTTTACATGTAGAAATTAATGGTGCTGGTATGGGTCGCGATTCGTTCATTCGTGCTATCCAGTCATCTGGTATGCAAGTTGAATCTATCAAAGACAAAACATCCTTTGCTTTTGGTGGTGTTACCCTCAAAAAAAGAAGAAGAGTATAACGTTTCGTCGTTTTAACATTTGTTTTGAACTAATCAATTTATTGCAAAAATCCAAGATTTTGTTAAAATTATCAATGAATCAAACCTCTTAATTTCAATTCCAATTAACTGATTTTACATTGTGATTAAACCTCGCAATTATCAAAAATCAAACTAAATTTTTTATATTTTAACACATTCTAATGGCAAGATATACAGGTTCACGAACTAAATTATCCAAAAGAGTTGGTAAAAATCTATTTTTAAAGGGGGCTAGAAGCTACTCTGCAAAAGATGACTTTTCCAAAAAACCCACTCAACGACCAGGTGTTCATGGTGCCAAAAGAGTCCGTAAAGTCTCTGAATATGGCAAACAATTAGTAGAAAAACAAATCTTAAAATATAGCTATGGTATCCTTGAGAAACAATTAGCAAATATTTTTAAGAAAGCATTCCGCAAAAAAGGTGACACAGCTATTAACGCTTTAATTGCTTTGGAATCACGTTTGGATAATGTTGTTTTCCGATCAGGATTAGCTAACTCTAGAGCTCAAGCTCGACAATTGGTTGCTCATGGTCATTTTACAGTTGATGGTCAAAAAGTTAATATTCCTTCTTTTACTGTCAAAGCTGGCGAAGTTATCGCTGTCAAAGACAACAAGATTAAAAACCCTTTTTGGACAGCCTTCAAACTAGAAGTCCCAAATCAAGTTCCAACTTGGTTAGACGCTTCTACAAAAAATCAAATCAAAGTGTTGAACACTCCACTGGAAGCTGATCTTCCACAAGATTTTAAACTACCTTATATCGTTGAATACTATTCACGAAAAGTTGCTTAATATTAATTAACTCTATGAGTCTTCGCAGTCTAATTATCCGTTTCAAACCCTTTGGTCGAATTCATGCTAAACAATATCGTGTTGTTTTGGCTCAAAAGTACAGAGCAGTGAATAAAATGCATTTGGATGACCTTGGTTGGTATAATCCCGCTACCAAAAAATTATCTTTAAAAGTAGAAAGAATTAAAGAACTTTTGGCTACTAATGTCGAACTTTCTGATTCCGTTGCAGCTTTGTTTAAGAAAGAAAATATTACTAAATAGTTTATACAAACTTTAAATTCAGATTATGTCCCCGAACCCAACAATTGATGAAAAAATCATTTATGATATATTGAAAATATTGACTAAACATCCTGAAGATATTCAAATTAACAGAGAAGTGGCTGAGGACGGGGTTGTAGTTCTATCTATCAAAGTTCATGCCTCTGACATGGGAATCATTATTGGTAAAAGTGGCTCAATGGCTACAGCTTTTAAGACTTTAATTAAAGCTGTGGGTAAAGTTAATGATATTAATATTAAGATTGTTTTTGAAGAGCCAGAGGGAAGTCCTTTTCTCAATCGTCAGTTTACACCAAAAAATGACACCCATTCTGATGAAACTACTCCAGTTATCAACGCTGAACATAGTCATAATTTTGACCATGATCTCGATGATTTGATCATAAACTAAGTTTTAATTTATCTAAATTTGGTATAAGTATAAATTAACTAACACTTTGTTTAACTTTAATCAAATTAATTTTTGCACTTGTAGCTCAGTTGGATTAGAGTATCTGGTTTCGGCCCAGAAGGTCGTAGGTTCGAGTCCTGCCAAGTGCACCATCTAAATATATATTTTAAAAACCTCTCGAAATTAGAGGAATTTTTAAATTATAATTATATACTATTCGGGGTTCGTCTAGTGGTAGGACTGTGGTTTCTGGTGCCGCCTACTGGGGTTCGAATCCCTAACCCCGAACCAATAACCTTAATATTCTCTTATTTCGCCTTTAGGGTGATTTTTTTTGTTCCAAATTGAATCTAGTTGCTTGCAGTTCTTGTTGTAACGGATTGAGTTGATTGAGTTGTGATATTACATGATCATAACCTTTTATTGTTTTATTGACTACTATTAACGTTTCCTCTTTAACATCTTTTTGGTTATTTAAATTAATTCTAATAGTTGTGAATCTATTTGTATCTTGGGATAACAATTCAAGGATTACTTGGTCTCTAAGTTCTTTACCAGTAACAGCATAGAATCCGTATTCACCATTCCAAAAGGCAATTGCCGAACCATTAGCTCTCCAACCAATTTTGTCTTCTGGCTCGTCTTTCTCTCTTTCAATATTTTGTTTCTTATTATTACTTATGGTATTTTGAATCGATTGCGGAACTCGACCATTGATACAAGCGCTTTGTGTTGGCTGCCCTGGAGCTGGTTGAATTGTATTTTCATTAGCTGTACCAAAGTATTGTTTGACTTCTGGCTGACGATTTGGTTTGCGTCTAAAAGTCAAGTTTTTATCTGGAATATGAACTTGTCCAAAAAATTCTCCCTGTTCGTCTGTACCTGCAAATGCAGTAGAATACCAGCGAATGTTAGGTTGTCGTTTTTGACCTTCTTGTGGATCTAATAAATAGACTGTTCCGTCCACAGGATCTACAACTACAATATTTTCTCCAGCTTTCCCAGTAGGTTTTAAATCTTGAGTTAAAGCACCAACTTCTTCTTCTGAATTTAGAGCTATTTGAAGATTCTCTCCAAGAACTTCGTTTAAATGTTTTACACTAATCTCGTAACATAATTGAGCTAAAATATCAGCGTTGGTGTAAGTTCCTCGTTCTATCAATTGACCTGTGACATCTCCAAATTTAGCTTCAGCATTTTTTTGGAAAGACTGTACCTGGTTGGAATTGAGTAATAATTGAACAATTTGAGCTGATCTTATTGAAGCTTCTTCCATTGTCGCAAAAACTCTATCAAACGGATTCTCATAATTTTCAGTTAGCCATGGAGCATCTTCTGGGATTGTTAGTAAAGCTTCGATTTTATTTTTTAATTCAAGTTCTAAACATTCTAGGATTTTAGTTCCAATTTGTTCAGAGCAGTTATTTTGGATTAGTTCCATCTTAATAAATATTTTTTGGTAATTAGAAGCCTTCTATCTTCATTTGTAATAGATTCCTAGCTTCAACAGCGAATTCGAAAGGTAAGTTTTGTAAAACATCTTTGCAGTAACCGCTTATAACCAAACCTGTAGCTTTGTCTTCATTCAAACCTCGACAGTGCAGATATTGCAAAACTTGTTGATTAATTTGACTTGTGCTGGCTTCATGTTCAATTGTCGCGGTGGAATTGGAAGAAAGAATTGTTGGGTAAGTATTAGCTGCAGCGATTTGGCTTATTTGAATTTTATTTTGGTATTCTTGGTATTTGGATTCTAGAAGTTGTTTTCTTTCAGAAAATTTCATTTTTAATAAACCTTCCAATTGAACATTCAGAATTTTAAGTATTTCAATTTGTCTTGCAGATAACATAATTACCAAAAATATTTTAGTTTGAAAAACATGTCAATTATAGTTAATTTTTGTATTAATCTCTACTCAAAAGTCTTTTATTAAAAATAAATCATAGCTCAAATTGTCAAAAGCAAAAACTGTTGTTATACTTTGGTTATACAAAATATTCACTTTAAATACTTTCAATCGCATATATGACTGACACAGAACTAAGTAAGTTAATAACCAAAAATGAAAATACCAGCGAACTTGGAGAATACTGGCAAAAAAGATACGAAAAATTCTTCAAGACTAGATACTTTACTATCCACGAAAAAACTATGGAAGTAATCTGTAGTCAAAATTCTATCATAAATCCGATTACACCTTTTGGTCATCTTGATCTAACTAAATTTGTTTCCAAAAATCGTTCTGTGGATGAAGTCTCTTTACAAAATACAATTGAAACAGCAATTCGTTTTTTAGATTCTAGCTTGGACATAATTAATTTTACACCCGAAGCCAAAGGAATGGTTGCCGCTTATCGTAAAATTGGTGTTGGTGTGATGAATTTTAATGCTTACTTAGAAATGCGTGGTTCAACTTCTGAAATTGATGAGATTGACTATCTTGGTAATATCATTAGCTCTAGTTGTTATCGCGTAAGTGAGAATTTGGCGGAAGAAAAAGGAGTGTGTAACAATTGGCAATCGATTAACCGAATCATTAGACCAAAAGTTTTTGAATATTGGTTTGATCGTAACAGTGGAGAGGTCAAAAATGGCTTAGATATCAATGAAGACTTTACTTCACAGACAATTGCCTTATCTTATTATGAGATAATTCCACGTCGTAATAGTAATATTTTATTGTATCCACAAGATATAGAATGGCAAATTTGGGCTGATCGCGACGATGCTGTTAATATTGATACAACTGTTAATGAATCCAACAAAGAATCTAACAATCAAGTGATAATTAATTCTAGTGATGAGTCTCAAGATAGAGCTAATAAAGCTGCTAAAATTACAGTAAACCCTATAAATAGTCTTATAGATCAAAGTCGTAAAAAAATTAGTCAGTGGTTTGGTGTAGGTGAAAAAGAAGATTTTGAAATAGAAAATAGAGAATTGGCTAAGGAAGTCGAAGATCAGTCGAATTTGGAAGTTAACAATGTAGTAAATTTGAATTCTATTAATGAAATTAGGGAAGCAAATAGTTTTGTAAAATCAAAAAATGTAGAAGAAAGTGTAGAAGAAAGTGTAATTCTTGATACACCAATTTTTTCTCCAGAAGATTCTGATAAAAATACTGTTGTTTCCGTTGAGCTTAATGAAAAGTCCAAATTACCAATTACCAAAACTATTACTGAAACAGAACCAACTTCTCAAATGGCAGATAATATTTCTTTTGAAGAAATGGTTAATACTGAAACGCAAGCACCAGTAGTCCAAATAGAAGGAAGTAAAAGTAAAACTTTTGAAGATAATTCTGGTTTATCAGAAACTAAGCAACTTGTAAAAGATATAGAAACTGAAAATACCTTTGAAACTTTTGAAACCAAACTTAATATTGAGCCTACTATTGAATCTACAGATGTTAATGAATCAATTGTTAAGATTGAAAATGTAGAAAATGTCGAAAAGATTCCTGTAATTGAATCCAAAAAAATAGAGTTACCAAAATTAGATTCACCCAATTTGCTGCAAATTCAAGAAGATCAAGAAGAAGTTAACGATATTCCTGTCAAAAAAACTCACCCTACGTCTTTTGTTGCCGCTTCAGCTGTTCAATCATCTATTGATCCAAAACTGACTGTGAAAGAAGAACCTAAATCCGTTAAAAGTATTTCTTCCGAACTAAACAAACCTTCAGTTGCTTTTAAGTCAATTTTTAGTCCACGTCAGATAGTCAAAATTACAAATAATCAATCACCTCTTGCTGGCAAGCTATTTCAAGTAGCTGATGTTCAATTTAGTCATTCAAGTCAAAGTTATCAAATTACTCTTGACTCCGAAGATGCGGTTATCTGCAAAGAGTCAGAATTAGTCAGTGTAGACCTAAAATCATTAGAAAAAGAGTTAGCTAATCGACCTGAAGTGTGTGTTCAAGCCGTTATTTTGTCAGATGATGGATCCAAAGTTTTAGTCGACACGGAATCGAATAATTTGCCACAAACACCTCTTAGAGTTGGTAAGAATCCTGAATCCGAAATGTCTTTATTCTTAGACAAAAAATATAATCTTCATAGTGATTTTGTGGAAGTATCTACAATTAATTTTGAAAGTGGAACACTGCACATAGTTTATCATGTCAAGTTAATCAACCTTAAAGATGTCAAAGATTTGGATTGGGTGCAACTAAATGAGATACAAATTCCTTCAGCTAAGATTACGTTAGACAAGATTATTGACAAAATTCGTCGTTGGCAAAGTTCAGCCAAACAAAAAGCTGCTCAAATAGTTGAATCTACGCTTCCACTTGAAGTTGCCAAGGTTGAAACGCGGTTTGTTTTACAGTACGAAAAGAAAATTGCCGAATACAGATTTGCTATTGAAGCTGATTCTGCCAAAGTTCGTACAGAATGCGAATCTCAAATTAGACATTTGGAGTCATTATTAAACTCCTCTAAACTTACTCAAGAAATTGCAGAAAAAAATCTATTAAGTCTAACTACTGATTATAAAAGTTTAGTTTCTGAAAAAAATTCTTTAATTGAACAGTTAACAACACTTGAAGAATCTACAGCTATCCAGATTAATAAGCTAGAAGAAGAAAGAAAACAAGCAATTGAAGCAGCTAACATAAAAACATTAAATCCTTTACCAATTCCAAAGTTGGAAAGTACTAATGTTGAAAAGTTCCACATTACTCACAATAATTTGTTTGCTCCAACTCTGGTGCCTAAGGCAATTCAACCAACATCTTCACAGTCTAACTCAAAAGCTAATTTGGGCAACAATCTAACACAAATAATATCAAGCCAAAATAACCTTCAAGAATATAATCAACTCACAGGCGAACCAGTTGCCAAAAATATTTCAATAAGTGATTCAAATGATGATTCTATAAGTGTTTTATTAAAAATGAAGAAAGTTAATTCTCGATACTAAATTTGATTATTTTATTCTTTTGTAAGAGATTCTCTAGTCTTTCATTATTAGTCTTTCGTCTTTGTTTTTTTTAATTACCCTCAAGCATTTTTAAGTGACCAATTTGCAAAAAAGTTTTTTGTATTGTATAATTAAGAAGTTCAAAAATAAAAATATGTCTAAATACACTATCAAACTAGAACAACTTGTTTCATCAGCATCATTTGGTGACTTAGTTCTAACAATTCAATACGACTTCTCAGGTGCCAAAATAATTTCAGTACAAGGTGAGAGATTAACTTTGGAACTTCATGGTCAGGTTGCACCAGTGCTTAATATGGTTAACTTTTGTCTTACAAAAGGAATTGCAGTCAATGAAGTTATTGAGCAGACTTTAGTGGACAATCCAACTTCACCAATTGAACAGCTTCTGGAGGCAATTTTGGGTAACTTACGTACTATTCCAACTAGAATTCAAGATGTAATTCAAAACGATGTGATTGAGATTAATCCAAGTATCCTAAAACACTTAAGGTAATATCTTCAATAATCAAAATACAATTCAGAACATACAAATCACTTTTTTTAGGTGGTTTTTTTGTTTCTTTTTGGTTGTTTTGTAAAAGTTAGCATAGACTTAGGTATGAAGTAAATGTATTTTAAAAGTGTTCAAATGAGTTTGACAGTCAACGTTTAAAATGGTTTTTTAGTAGTATGTCTTCCGCAAATGTACTTATCTTTATGACTATTTTGCTTTTTTTAGCAATTGTTGGTTTTGTTTACAGTACCCAATACAAATCATCTAAGTCCTCAACTTCAGTTACAAATTATTCAAAATCAACCAATTAGAATGAGAATAAGTTACTTCCTCAAAAGTCATCCAAAAATATTGCAAGATCACAGAATTGTAGGTAATTGGATCAAACAAGGTTTGGTTGAAGTGAATGGTTTAATTGTCAAAAAAAATGTCAGACTTAATCCCAATCGATCTATTGTGAGAATTTATTTGCAGGAAGAGTGGTGGGATTTGCCATACATTAATCCTGATAAGCAAGTTGTTCTGTTTGCTAAACCTCGTGGCTATTTGTGTACTCACTATGATCCTTTTAATCGTCCAATTATTTATAATTTGTTACCAGAGGAATTAAGGCAGTTTCGTTCAGCTGGAAGATTAGATCAGGATTCGGAAGGTCTTTTGGTTTTGTCCAACGATGGTTATTTTATATCTGATTTATGTGAGCCCGTTTATAATTGTACCAAGGTTTATCTGGTTGGTTTGTTGCAACCTTTGATAGAAGAGTTTTTTGTTCAGGCAACTACTGGAGAATTTGTAATTATTCACGAAAAGAAGCCGACCAAACTATTACCTTGTGAAGTTACTTTGACCAAAGATGCTTTAAGAGAATATTCTTACTTGGATTTTGAAAAAAATTATTACTGGTATCAATTCAATCTTCACGAAGGTAAAACTAACCAAATTCGCCAGATGTGTCAGCAATTTGATAATCCTGTACAAAGATTAATTCGAGTCAAACAAGGAGATTTTGAAATGACTCAAGAGCTATGGTCCAAAAAAATTATTTTATACCCGAGTATACACAAACTTTGACCAAAGTATTACTCGAAAATAGTTTTGCAGTAAAATTTTATGGCATTTTATAACGTATCAAAAAGTGATTTTATGAAACTTAAAAGTGGTATTAGTGTACTTTAAATTTTTGACAAATGTGGCAGGTTAAGATTTGATTAATCTCAAATAGCAAACGAATAATTAATATGCCTTCAACCAAAACTATCGCCAATATAATCACTACCAACTTATTAGCCACAGCAACCAAAACTAACCAACAAGTTGACTCTATAATCAAAATACCTGATTTAATAATACTAGCAAGCTACTTTGAAGATAACAAAATTAGCAATCAATCAATTGCAAAAGCAATAGAAATTTTGGCTGACAATCCTAATCAATCACTCGATGAAGTATTAACGTCTAATAATCTGCTGCAAATTGTAGATAGTTCAGCTTTGGAGATATTTGTCGATTCTGTGGTTGCGGCTAATCCAGCTCAAGTGGAACAATATCGATCTGGTAAAATTCAAATCATTGGCTTCTTAGTTGGTCAGTGTATGAAAGAGGCTAATGGCAAAGGTAATCCCAAAATATTCAATCAACTTCTAGTTAAAAAATTAGTATAAAAAAACGATTATATCATCTGTACAGTTTAAACTTTTGAGAATTCTTTTTAATTTGACCTTAAAATTTGTTTAGTCATTTTAGATTCTAAAAATAATGTTCACAACAACTTTAGAATTTTAATCTATATTTGCTATTCGTTTCCAAACAAAAAAATAATATATTCTGCATTTTTAATTTTTAATTTATTTATTTTGTCTAAAAAAATAGCCATTGCTCACGATTTCTTCTTTCAAAATGGAGGTGCTGAAAATGTTGTCGAATGTTGGCTCCAAATGTATCCGCAGGCTGAAATTTTTACCACTATTTTTATACCAGAGAAATTCAAGAACAATCCAGAATTAAGTCGAGCTTGGTTGGAAGGAAGGATTCATGTAACCAAAGTACAAAGTTTTTTTACTCGCAAGAATGGTTTTTTGCTTAAGTATTTCAAACATTTCTTTTGGTTATATCCGATTTTGATGAGATTTGTTACGATTAAGAGTTTTGACACTTTATTGATTTCTAGTACTGATTGTGCCAAACAAGTCAGAGTTCAAAATGTTGGTCAAATTATTAATTACTGTCATACACCAACTCGTTATTTGCATGGACTGATAACTGAACAGGATCATGCTGCTCTTAATCCATTAATTCAGCTAATTTTACCAGTTTTTAAATATTTTTTACGACGATTAGATCTTGATGCGGCTAAGTATTTGACTGATCATAAAGCAATTTGGCTCGCTAATTCCAAATATATTCAAGGTTTGATCAAAAATATTTACCAAGTTGATTCCAAAGTTGTATATCCACCAGTTAATTTGGGCAAATTCCAAAAAATTCAAAGGACTATCAACAACCAAGGTAGTTTTTTTCTTTGTCATGGTCGAGTTAGCTTTCACAAGCGGCTTGATATTGCTATTTTGGCTTGTTTAGAAGCTGGTGTTAAGTTGAAGATTAGTGGAACCTCTGCTCTTACCACGCAAATGCAAGATTTGGAGCAGTTGGTTGATGAATATTGCCTAAAACATGCCGACAAAAAAGACTTAGTGGAGTTTTTGGGTCGTACTAGCGATGAGCAATTAGCAACTTTGGTTAGTGAATGTAAAGGTTTTTTGTTTCCAGGTAAAGAAGATTTTGGAATCGCTCCAATTGAGATGTTAGCAGCTGGTATGCCGATTATTGCTTACAAAGCAGGTGGAGCGTTAGAATATGTTCAGCCATTTATTAATGGTATGTTAGTTGATAATCAAGAGGTTGATAGTTGGGTTGAAGCAATCAGGCAATTTGAGCAGTTTAGTCAAAACAATCATTGGAACGAAGTTGAGATACGTAATTCGACGCTACCATTTGATCAAAAATATTTTAAGTCAAGCATTTTAAAGCTGGTTATAAATAATTGACAAAAGCCGCGTCTTACTTAATACTTCATAGTATGAAATCTGCCACTATCAAAAAAGAAATGCACATCAAAAGAGCAAATCGAGAGGTTTTGGTCAATATAAATATGTTTTTATTAGGACAAGAATCACTCAAGGGTCTGTTTTGGAATGTAGCTAATATTGACTTTAATCCAAACACTAAAGCACTAAAAATTGGTATAACAACAACTGAAACTAAACTTGGTACCACCTTAGAAAAACTTCGTAAAAACTCCAAATCATTATCAGATTATCTTTATGAAAGCGGGGCAATGCATTGTAGATCTAGAATTTACTTTTCAATATACAAGCAAGAAGAAGATTTGATGAGGATAATAGAAAGATTAGAAGCTATTAATCAACCTTAATATTATATATTTTTTTAATTCATTTTTATTCCTAGATTATTCTTAGGTATTTTTTTTATTTGTTTGACAAAATAAATCTATACTGCCAAGCTTCTTGGTATGTCTAATTTAGATAATCCTACTATGGGTACATTGTTAACTACAATTTCAGACCCAGCTCAACTTAACATCGGTGACAAACTTACTGGTCGCATAATTACTTTAGCAAAAAACCAAGCTTTAGTCAGCATTCCAAACGTTGGACTCGGTATGGTTCGCGGTAAAGAATTATATAATGAAGAATACTTAGCAAAACTAAAAGTTGACGAAGAAGTCGAAGCTGTAATAGTTGACCTTGATAATGAACAAGGTTACGTAGAGCTTTCTTTTAGGGCTATAGGTCGTGATAGAGTTTGGCAAGAAATAACAGCTGCTTTTGAAAATAAAGATACTGTTCAAGCCAAAATACGTGACGCTAATCGTGGTGGTTTTTTGATCAGAATTCACGGTATCGATGGCTTTCTTCCAGCTTCTCTTTTATCTCCAACTCACACTATAAAAGCAACTGGCGTGGAAGACAAATCATTAGCCAATAAAATGAAAAAGTATGTTGGTCAGACATTCAATGTCAAATTAGTCAATATCAATCCAGAAAATGATTCTTTGATTGCTTCTGAAAAAGCTGTATCTGACGAAATTGCTCAATTTAAATTACAAAAATACAAAGTTGGCGATAGTGTAGAAGGTGTAATTGTTGGTATAGTCGATTTTGGTTTATTCGTTAGATTCGATGAAGACTTAGAAGGTTTAGTCCACATCTCTGAAATGTCTTGGAAAAAAGTTGAAAATCCATATAAAGAATATCGTGTAGGTGACAAAGTAAGTGCAAGAATTGTTGACATTGATAAAGACAACAGAATTAACCTTTCTATCAAACAAGTTACATCTAATCCTTGGGTAGAATTCTCCAAAACAGTAAAACCAGGCGACGAATTCACTGGAGTGGTATCCAAAATTGCTACATATGGTGCAATTGTAGTGAATGCAGATGATATTCAAGGTCTCTGCCACATTTCCCAGATTAGCTCTTCTCAAATCGAATCTCCTGCTAAAATTCATGAGTTCATAAAACCTGGCAATAGTTATACCTTTAAGATTCTTTCAGTTGAACCTGATGAAAAATTATATTTAACATTGTTAGATTTTGACTCCGCTCAAAAAATCCAAAAAGAAATTGTAGCAAAACAAACACAAAGAGCCGAAGATAAAGCTGCTGAAGTTGAAGTAAAAGCAAATTAATTTAACTCATATAACTAAAATTAGTCTCACTCCTGAATTTATTTCAGGTTTTTTTTCGATAATTTTTATCCATACAAAAAGTACAAAAAATAGTCAATACTTAATTTTTTAGATAATTGACAGAAATCATTGCAAATTGGTATAGTCGATAGTGTATCAGTACAAACCATACTGAATAATAACAAAAAATAAATTTATTATATGTCAATAATATCACAACTTTCAGCTCGTTGGATCCTCGATTCACGTGGCACTCCAACAGTATCTTGTAAGATTATAATAGAATATCAAGGTCAAAAATTCGTTGGTAAGGCTGGAGTTCCCTCTGGTGCTTCAACAGGAACCTACGAAGCTGTAGAACTTCGCGATGGAGACAAATCATTTGATGGAAAAGGAGTCACTAAAGCTGTGGATAATGTACTAAATCAAATTGGAAAAGCGATCTTGGGCAAGGAGTTTGAATCGGCTAAAGCTGTGGACGAATTTGTTTTGAAGTTGGAAGAATCATTAGAAAACCAACTTAATAGTCACCAAATTTCACCCAAATCAGTTCTTGGAGCCAATGCAATTCTAGCTGTATCTATGGCCGCTCATAGAGCTTTTGCTGCGAGTCAAAATTTGGAGTTGTGGCAATATCTGCGACAAGAATATTTTGCAACTCAATCTGCGAGACAATTTCCACGATTAATGTGTAATATTTTTAATGGTGGAGCTCATGCTTCTAATAATATTGATATTCAAGAGTTTATGGTTATACCTAACTCGGGTAATATCGAACAAGATGTCCAAATGTCAGCTGAAATATATCAAACTTTGAAAAAGATTCTAAAAAAACAAGGTCAAACAACAGCTGTTGGTGATGAAGGTGGTTTTGCTCCTAATTATAACGGTACCGTTGAAGTTCTTAAAGTTATTGAACAAGCAATTGTTGATTGTGGTTACTCTAATATCAATTGTGATTTGGCTTTGGATTGCGCTTCCAATGAGTTTTACAACTCCGAAACTAATACTTATAATCTAGATGGTGTAGAATATTCTCAATCTGCTTTGACTGATTTTTATTATGATATGTGTGAGAATCACAACGTTGTTTCAATTGAAGATGGTTTCAACGAAGATGATCTTCTTGGTTGGGAATTAATGACTGCCAAATTAGGTAAAAAAAGACATTTAATTGGCGATGATTTATTTGTAACTAATCCTGAAAGATTTCAAAAAATTGGTTTGGATAACAAGATTGCCAACGGTGTTTTGATTAAATTAAATCAAATTGGATCGGTTGTTGAAACTGCTAAAATGATCAATATGGCACAAGAAAATAATTATGTTGTTGCTGTATCCCACCGATCAGGTGAAACCAATGATGATTTTATTAGCGATCTAGCTTTTGCTTGTCAATCAGAGTTTATCAAGCTTGGAGCTCCAGCGAGAGGGGAAAGAGTTGCCAAATTCAATCGTCTTTTGGATATTTATGAAGAAGTAACAGAATAAAATTTTAAAACTAATATATTTATAAGTTTGCAATTACTACTATTATCAAGGGTAGTTTTTTGTTTTTTACTTGGTGTAAACTAATTATAACTTTGTTAGAATTGATGTTAGTTAACAAAGAATGCCTAAATTCTTGACAATAAAGCCTATTTAGTCTTAACTTCCTAAGTTTTAGTAATTACAATTGTTCTGCTTCTTTGTTGTAATTATCATATACAATTAATTATTATTCTAAATTTATTACATATTTATGGCTGCCAAAAAAGTAAAAGCAGAGGTAAAAATGCTTGTCCAAGCTGGTAAAGCAAACCCTGCGCCTCCTATAGGTTCCACACTAGGACCGATGGGTATTAACCTAATGATGTTCTGTAAAGACTTCAACGATAGAACAAGTTCTATGATGGGAGCAGTTCCAGTAGTAGTAACTATCTATGATGACAGATCGTTTGAGTTCATCTTAAAAACTCCACCAGTTGCTGAACTTATCAAGCAAATGCTTAAAATTGAAAAAGGAGCAGCTTCACCTACTAAGCAAAAAGTTGGAACTTTGACTAAAGCTCAAATTACCGAAATTGCTACCAAAAAAATGCCTGACTTAAATTGTTTTTCAGTGGAATCAGCCGAAAAAATGGTTATTGGTACAGCTAAGAATATGGGTGTGTTAATTAGTGATTAGTTGTTTGGCTCTATAATTTAGACGTCAATTTAAAGACTAAAAATAGAATATTAACAACAAGTTTTTTTAGATTATCACAAAATCTAAACGAAAGATAACAAAAAATTAATTGGAAGATTCTTGTAATCGTTATAACCAAATATTATGCCTAAAATAATCAAACTAAACAACCGTTCCAAAAAATATTCAGCTAATTTTGCTAAGATTCAGTCAGTTTTGGCAGCTAAAAAAAGTCTAACCCTTTCAGTTGAAGATGCTGTAAGTACATTAATTTCACTGGATCAACCCAAATTCAAAGAAGGTAATTCAATAGAAATTCATTTTAAGCTCAATATCAACGCAACCAAATCTGATCAACTGGTTAGAAATTCAGTTGTAATACCTAACGGTACTGGTCGAAAAGTTGTAGTTGCTGCATTTGTTAACCCAGAAAATATAGCAATTGCCAAAGCTGCCGGAGCTGATATTGTAGGAAGTGATGATCTCGTTGAAGAAATCAAAAAAACTGGTAAGGTTAACTTTGATAAAGCAATTGCTGAACCAGATATGATGAAAAAACTTCCTGCCATTGCTAGAATTCTTGGAACAGCTGGTGTTATGCCAAATCCAAAAATGGGTACAGTTGGAAGTAATATCGAAGAAATGGTCAAAGCTATCAAAGCTGGTAAAGTTGACTTTAGGAATGACAAAAGTGGAAACGTTCACTTCTTAGTTG
>JAYUKQ010000033.1:0-1509 GCA_043764315.1 bacterium
CACTGTGGCACAACAAAACAAAGAAGGAAAGATCTAATAATAGAATTCCTAAATTCAAGAGGTAAATCTATCACCTAAAAAGTTTCTTTAGATCAAAAAGTTTCTTTAGATCCTACTTAGACACCATCTTAATCGAAAAAGTCTCACCTAAAAGATTTGGGTAGATTCGAAAAATACTAGAAAAGATAAAACATTCTTATCTGCACTTACTTTTTTATAGCTAAAAGATTACAAGCACGATCATTGGGATAAGCCCAGCATGTTTGAAACAAATCATAACTAACGCATCGATTAGCAAAACCACCTTGCAAGCCCCCAGGATCTTGAATAATCCAACTATTTTGATCAAAACCAATAACAATCACAAAGTGACCAGAATAACCTTCTTTACCATTAAGTGAACAAGAATTGACGTTACAACCTACTAGATAGCCTTTGACTAACAAATCTTTGATATCCTCAATTACTGGTATTTGCAAAGTATATTTATAATTAGCCAAAAAATTCTTAGCAATTGGAACTTCATACTCCAGATCTGAATTATCTCTTTGCTCACAGGCAATGTCCATACCATATTCTTGGACGAGATAGTCAAAGGAATTAACCACAAACTTAGAATAATCAAAAACATCCATTAGAGTTATATCGTAGCCCAAATTAATCAATTCCAAATACATTTGAGTTGGCCACGTCCACAGACCTTTTTTTTGCCAGAAAGTTTATCCAAATAGTCAAAACTAAATTCTTTCTCGGGTTCAAAATACGCAAACATCATTTTTATACACGCTTGAAAGCAATGTGTGTCATCAGGATTGGCAAAGAAAGGTACGTTGTGTTGGATTAACATAGTTATAATACAGAGTTAAATTGAATTCCATGTCAAAAGCTAATGCTTACCAAATACTACCAATAAAAAATTATAAATTATTATTACACCTAACTATGAACTTTTGAATTTGTTCGAGTAATCCTTGACCATTTTTGGTGTGAATGAATGATTCCATGCCCAAATCTCTAGCTGCAAAAACATTGACTTTTTTGTCATCGATGAATAAACACTCTGTAGGCTCAAGTCTATATCTGCGTAACAACTCTTGGTAGAATCTCTTATCTGGCTTAGCAAAACTGTAATTATTACTACCCAATCCACCAACGAAACCTGTCTCTTGGAGCGTAACCGTAACATGTTGATTAAAATAACTACCAGACTGATCCAGTACATTAGTCAGATAATACAAGTTGTAATCTTCATCAAGCTTGGCTAAATTTGCTAATACAGTATCGTAAAACAAAAATGATTCCACTTCTGGATAGTACCCCAAAACTCCTTCCAAATCGAATATTATATTTTTGATAGTCATAGTTGTGATTAAATTAAATTTTCTACTTGGCTTCTAATAAGTGAATCTGTTGTTTTACAACTCTTCAAAGTAATCCGAGTCAAGTCTTTTGATTTCAATGTTTTGAATTACACTTACTCCTTGATTGTGCCTATACATTAGATCCACC
>JAYUKQ010000034.1:0-18646 GCA_043764315.1 bacterium
AAACAAGAGTTAACAAATTAAAACCTATAAAACCAACCGAAACCGAACCAATAAACAAACAAGAAAGAGTTAAAGTCAAAAAGTTTCCTAGATTAATTGAGGATATTGTTGAAAGTGATGAAGTTCTAAAATAGACTTATAACTAATTTTGAATCATTCATTAAAATACAATCAAACTGATACTACCAAACTAATTACAAAATACTATGGATAATTCAATCACCCTTTACGAGAAAACCAAAGACATTAGCTGGGATCTGGGTGAACCACTACTAGAAATCCTGGGTGACAACTGGACAATCGGCGACGCCTGCGAAGGTGTTCAAATCTTTGGTGGAACTGGCTCGGGTAAAACCTCTGGTAGTGGTCAAACTCTAGCTAAAACTTACATTCACAATGGCTTTGGTGGTTTGGTTTTAACGATCAAAGAAGGTGATAGTCTAATGTGGAAAGACTACTGCCAATCACTGGGGAAAAGTAAAAGCCTGATGATCGTTAATCAAAGTCGCGAATTTCAATTCAACTTTATGGATTATATAGTCAAAAATGGTTATAGCACCATCAATATTACTCATATTTTTCTCTCAGCACTTCAAAAACACAATGCAGGTGATTACTGGCAAGTCGCCATGGAACAGTTGATCAAAAACACCATCAATCTTTTGATTCTAGGCACTGGAACGGTAGAAATAAAAGATATGTATGAACTCATAAATGACGCTCCAGCAGATAAAGAAGAGCAAAATTTAATTTTTGGTAAAAAAGGTGAATTATTACCAGATAGTAATGAAAATAAGGATATATATTTTAGAGAAGTCTATATTGCTGCAAAGAATAAGATAGAACAATACAAAAAAGATTTACTGTTAGACCCAAGCCGATTTGATCTTGATGATGCCATCGCTGAATTTGAAAATTTAACAGCTAAATATTGGCACACCGAATTCCCCAAGATGGACTCTGACCCTCGCTCTTCCATTATCTCTATGTTCACGAGCCTCGCCGATAATCTCTTGCGAGGTGAAATGCGATCTATTCTAGCTTGCGATCCAAAACTAGCCAACTTCAAACCCGAAGATACCTTTGATAAAGGTAAAATCATTGTTCTTGATCTAAATATCAAGCGATTTAGAGAAACTGGAAAAATGGCACAACTTATCTTCAAAACTATCTTTCAAATGGCAGTGGAACGCAGTCGTGAAAACGTACCTGACAAAGACAAAATGCGACCAGTTTTCCTTTGGATTGATGAAGCCCAGTTTTTTTTGACCAAAGATGATGTACTATTTCAAACCACTGCTCGCTCTTGCAAAGTTTGTTCAGTCTATCTTACCCAAAACTACTCCAACTACCTTGCTTTTGTTGGATCTAACCGTGAAAAAGATACAGTGAATTCCATGTTAGCCGTCCTCCAGACCAAATTCCTGCACTGCCAAAGCGACCCTTTCACCAACAATGATTTTGTAAATTTATTAATCGGCAAAGATTACAAAGATCGAGAATCCTCCAGTAGCACAATCGGCGGAGTGGTAGGAACTTCTAACAACAGCAATATCACCAAAAATACCTCCAAATCATTAGACCACAAAATCCTCCCCTGGAAGTTTGATCAACTAGCTAAAGGCGGTAAGTTTAACAATTACAAAGTAGAAGCCTACGTCTATCAATCAGGTCGCACCTGGACAGATTCCAAAAACAATTTTGGTCTGGTGGAGTTTGATCAAAAGATTTAAATATATAATAATATCAATAAATAATATCAATAAAAATTTACAAATAATATGGAATCAAACGATAACAAACCAAGCAAATCTCTTGTGTCTAAGCCACAGATTCTCACTCCAGATCTAACTACCAGTTACAAACTACCAATCTTTATTAACCCAGTTAAGGCAGGTTTCCCTTCTCCTGCCACTGACTATGAGGAAGTTAAATTAGATCTCAACACTCATCTAATTGCTCACCCTAACGCTACTTTTTTTGTTCATATTGACGGCGATTCAATGATTGATGCTAAAATACAATCGGGTGATATAGCCATTGTTGATCGAAGCCTAGAAGCTAGAAATGGAGATGTAATCCTAGCAGTTATTGATGGCGACTTTACTATTAAAAGATTGGAAATACGAGATAATAAAGGTGAAACTCTCAAAGACAAAACCAAACTTACAGTCGCTACACAAAATACAAAACAAATTCGATTACTTCCTGAAAATCCCAAATTTGAACCTATTGAAATTACTGGCAATATGATATTCCAAGTCTGGGGAGTAGTTACAAGTGTGATTCACAAGATGCGGTGAAATGTAAAAATGTGTTGACAAAATAGTGCTAATATTTCACTTTTACATTATAGCACAATAGTAAAATATTTGTATGTTAAATTTCTACCAACCTTTGTTTTCAACTAATTTAAATGGTACTTCAAAAGAATTTACTTTTATTGATCTTTTTTGTGGAATTGGTGGCTTTCATAGAGCTTTGGGAAGCCTGAATGGAGAATGTGTTTTTGCCAGTGATATAGACAAAGAATGCCAAAAAACATATCAAGCTAATTATAATATAGAAGTTAACGGCGATATAACCAAAATTGATCCAAATACAATTCCTGATCACGATATACTTTGTGCAGGTTTCCCTTGTCAGCCTTTTAGTGTTAGTGGCAAACAAAAAGGATTTGAAGATACTCGAGGAACGTTATTTTTTAATGTACTGGAAATTATCAAAGCCAAACGACCAAAAGTTGTATTCCTTGAAAATGTAAAACAGCTCAAGTACCACGACGGTGGCAAAACTCTACAGGTAATTCTCAAGTGCCTAGCCGATGAAGGTTACTTTGTATCGTGGAAAGTTCTCAACTCCAAAGACTTTGGTCTAGCTCAAAACCGAGAAAGAATAGTTATTGTCGCCTCACAAACCAAACAATTTGACTTTGAACAATTACGATCCCAGCCACGAGTAAATATCAAAGATATACTAGAAACCAAAACAGAAACCAAAACAGATTTTGAATACCTAGAACCGAGCGAATACACAATATTGCCAAGCCAGCAATGGACAAAACAAACTTCAGGCTTAATATTCTGCGGTTATCGCAACAAAACTATCCGAATCAATGGTACAAGACCCAACACCGAACATTTGTCGAGAGTTCACAAACAACCCAATCGAATTTATCACATTGACGGCACTCACCCAACGATTCCATCCCAAGAAACCAGTGGAAGATTCTTTATCTACGATGGCTTGCAAGTCCGCAAAATGACAATCAACGAATGCTACAAACTTATGGGCTTTTCAGAATCTCACAAAAAGTTATCAGTGTCAGGTCATCTATATCGCCAAATTGGTAATTCGGTTGCCATTCCTATGATTCGAGCAGTTGGTGAGCAAATTGTTGAGCAATTGTTGGAAAAGAGAGTTGAGGTTGTTAAAAATGAAATCAAGGTTGAGTATGTCTAGCGTTAAATCTTACATTGACTCTATCCCAAATGATGAATGGAGAAAAAATAATAAAATTCAAGCAGATGAAATGGAATTAGAATATTCTAATTTTGAAAAACTTTTTAAGAAAAATATATGTTCATATTGTAATAAAGATTTTAGCTTTTTTGATTATGAAAAACCTTGCTGTCATTGGCTTTTATGCCCAGACAAAATGAGAGTAAAAAAATACTTATTAAGATTATTTATAACTGAAAAGTGCAAAATTGTTGGAGGTTTTTTTCAGATTCAATTATATCTTAGATGGATTGCAAAACAAGATTCGTTTGTTTTAAATATCAATGATTTTCAAGATGAGATTGCAGAGAAAAAAATGGTTGAATTAACGATAAAATACAAGAATATAGAGTGGTCTTTTTCAATAGATCCAAGTGATTATAATGGGCATGAAGGTACTCATAAAGGATATTATCCTCATTATCACTTACAAATTAAAAAAGATGGATTTGTAATATTAGGATTTAATGATTTTCATATACCACTTTCCGACGGAGACTTATTTTTCTTTCAAGTTAAAAAAGAATGTCCTGAAGTACAATTTGGAAATTTTTTAGGTGAAAGCGCTGAAGAAATATTAAAAAATATGGAAGGTTGTGAAGAAGAATTTGTCGATAGTTTAAGAAACGCTTCTGATGAATCAAAAGATGAGATCCATTTATCCACGTTTCTATGGGCAGAAGAGGGTAAAACAATTTCAGGAGATGATTTATTAAACATTATTAAAGAAAGTCAGAAAACCAAAATTCCAATCGCTGTATTATCAAAAAAACTGAAAAATGTTACACAAAAAACTTTCGTAAGACCTGGTGATTCAATAATAGAAATCCAAAAACGAAGTCCTAAAAATAGATAACCCATGCACCACCAAACCCTGCTCAATCAAATCTACAATGATAATATCAAAATCCTAGAAGCTAATGGTTATGTTGCTGAGCCGCCTTTGGAGTTCTCTGATAATGCAATTGATTGGATAGAGATTATCGCCCGTAATAGCTCCAACTTTCTAGGTGTAGTCAATGTTACTGTAACAAGCTTGACCGAAAAATCTGTCAATCCAACTCAGGATATTCGTTACCACCAAGCCAAAATGCCCAATGGCTACAGTGGACGGACTCTGGATACTCGAGTAATTGCACCGTGGCTCAAATCCAAACAGATCAAATCCATGGTTGAAAGTGGCTGGCTCACAAGATCACTGGAGCAAAATGACCCTTACACATTGAATTATCAAGGAGCAATTCGTAGCCCAGAAGTCAAAACTGCATTTTTGGAACTAATCAACTTTGTACAATCCAAGCCAAAAGAATCATCCAAATGTTTGAGTTATCTGATTCAGTTGTTAATAATTGACCGTGAAAATAACAAGATTGAGATTAATCCACTAGCCAACAAATCCAAATATTCAATTTCTGAAATAATTACACTGCTCGAAAAACACTTTACTCAAACTCATCAAGTTGGAAAAGCTAGATTACCAGTTTTGGCTTTGTTTTCGGTGTACCAAATTTTGATTAATGAACTTGGACGATACAAAAATTGTGAACTTAAAGACATTGGGTCGCACACTTCATCAGATAAAAGATCTGGTGATATTGGCGATATACAAATCAATCTTAAAAATAATCCTTTTGAAGGTGTGGAAATAAAGTACGACAAAATGATAACTTTAGAGATGGTTATGGATGCTTTTGAAAAACTAAAAAACCTTCCAGTAGATAGGTATTATTTGCTTTCCACCAAACAACCAACTCCAGAAGAAAGGGTAAAAATAGATCACTGCATAGCTGATATTCAAAATACTCATGGCTGCCAAGTTATCGTAAATGGACTTTTAGAAACCTTAAAATATTACCTTAGACTAATCTCGAATCCAGATGAGTTCATTACGAACTACACCAACAACCTACTTTTAGATCCAGTTATAAAATTGGAACATAAAGAAGTCTGGAAACAATTGTCAGAATAAAAGCAGATCCATGTTCCTACCAATTGACTGCAACAACTTCTAAGTCTCATATGAGAGATTCTTTAATCAAGATTTGAGGGCAAAGCTATATAGTCATGTTATCATTACTGGCAATATGATATTCCAAGTCTGGGGAGTAGTTACAAGTGTGATTCACAAGATGCGATAAATGGATTCACAGTGTTTAAATAACCACGCTAAACTATCAATCCTATATACAAATAGCATAGTTATATGATTAATAATTTTTGGAATTATAAGTTCACAAACAAATCACTTTGACAAATGCATTATCAAGTGTCATAATATGTAACACTAACTGTTATAATTACACAAAATATCTAACTCTATCTATTATCTATATGATTAAACGCTTTTTAACTGATAAACTTAAATTTGCATTACGAAATTCACCTGTTATTATTCTAAATGGAGCTAGGCAGTCGGGTAAAAGTACATTAATGAAGTTATTACAAGAGGAAGATTTGGTAAGTGGTTATGAAACTCTTGATAGTATTCAAACTTTATCAAACCTAAAGAATTTTACCGAAACAACTCTTCGTAATTACCCAAGCGGCACCGTAATTGATGAAATCCAAAAACTGCCCGAAATATTTGATAGTATAAAATTAATTGTAGATGAAAATCGTATCAACGATAGATTTGTTTTGACTGGATCTGCCAACGTATTACTACTTCCAAAACTATCCGAATCACTGGCTGGTAGAGTGCAGATTTTGACCCTATACCCTCTTTCTATTGCTGAGATTATAGCTAGTAAAAACGAGCCCCAAAATTCTAACTATAGTATTATAGATTTGCTATTTGAAGATAATATTGAGGACAAGTTGTTGCACTATACAAGTGAAGGAATTGATAATCAAGATTTAATTAACATAATACTCCAAGGTGGATATCCTGAACTCCAACAAAAAGACGATCCGCAGCAATGGAAAATTTGGTTTGAATCCTATATCAACTCGCTTTTGCAACGTGACGTTCGTGATTTGGCTAATATCGAAGGATTAGCAGTTCTCCCAAATATGCTTCAGCTCATAGCTAACCAAACAAGTGGTATTATGAACAATGCTGATATGGCGAGAGATTTGAGTATCAATAGCGTTACTTTTGCGAGATATTTGGTTTTACTAGAAAGTCTTTTTTTAGTACAAAAACTCCGCCCATGGTACAAAAACTTAGGTAAGAGATTAGTCAAATCACCCAAAATATTTCTTAACGATACTGGTATCACAAGCTATCTTCTCAATTTAGATAGTGATTATTTGAAAAAAGATCGTAGGTATTTTGGTAAGCTTTTAGAAAATTTGGTTTTTACAGAATTAAATAAAGCCATCAGTTGGTCAAAAAACAAGCCTAATCTGTATTACCTACGTACCCAAGCTGGTCAAGAAGTTGATTTTGTATTAGAAAATGGACGTGGACAAGTTGTAGCCATAGAAGTCAAAAGCTCCGAAAATGTTAGCCAAAGTGATTTGTCAGGATTAATCTGGTTAAGAGATAACCACGAAGACTTCAAACTTGGTTTAGTTGTCTACACTGGTCAAAAAATATTTCAAGTTTCAGAAAAGATTTGGGCTATTCCAGTAAGTTATTTATGGAGTGAGAAATAGTTAATTTTATTAATCCAAATCTATGCAAAAAAAAATATTTTATCTAGTTCTATTAATCGTATCAATATTAATCTTTGGGTTTTTATTTGAAAAAGTATTTAGTTCAACCAAACATAAAAAAGTGTTTTTTTCAGATTGTCGAGATACTTTCACGATACCAAAGCAAAAAAATCCTCAGAGAATTGTGGCAATTGCTGGTCATTTTGATATGTTAACTGCCGATGAGCAATATTTTGTTGATTCCAAGCTAATGCCACTTTACCCAACCGAACAGAAAGCAATTGAAAAATTTGCAAGTTCCCTACATTGTGGAGATCAGTTGTTCCTCAAATTAGTCTCAATCAGTCCAGATTTTGCAACTGGAGAAGCCGAGCTAAAAAGTCAACTTCTAAGAATGGAAAATATTTTTAAAGGTAAAGAACTTTACAATCTTCAAAAATACCCTTCTATTTGCCCTGGTATATATTCATTTGAAGTTGATTCTAACAAATATTATTCGATAGTGAAATTGAACACCGAAACTAATGTTACAAATTTACCTTATCAAAAAATTACAATTACTTTCCCACTAAAAAACTCCATATATTTGGATGATTGTATAAACAAATAATTTTACAATAATTACATAGATTCTATGTTCCTACTAATTGACTGCAATAACTTCTACGCTTCATGTGAGCGAGTCTTTAACCCTAAGCTAGAGGGTAAGGCTGTGGTGGTTCTATCTAATAATGATGGCTGTATTGTGGCAAGAAGCAACGAAGCCAAAGCACTGAATATTGATATGGGATTACCCTACTTCAAGATCAAAAATCTACTGGTCAAACACGATGTGGCAGTACTATCTTCCAACTATGCTCTGTACGGAGATATGTCTTCTAGGGTGATGAGTATTTTGTCCCAGTACTCTGATAAGATTGAGATTTATTCTATTGATGAGGCTTTTTTGGAATTTCCTGACTTTAGTGGTAAAGAATTGTATGAACTTGGACTGGAGATTAAGCAGCAAGTCCAGCGAGAAACTGGAATACCGGTCTCAATAGGTGTGGCTGTGAATAAGACTCTAGCCAAAGTGGCTAATGAACTTGTCAAAAAAGATAACAAACGAAGCCTAAAAGGAATGGAGCCAAAATTTGGTGGCTGTCTGGTTCTTGGTAATAATCGAACTTCCGAGCAAATGGATTTGTTTTTATCGGGGCTAGATGTTGGTGATGTTTGGGGTGTTGGTCGTCGTTACGCCAAGAAGTTTGAACGCTTTGGAATATTCACAGCCAAGGATCTCAAATACTCCAATCTGGACTGGATACAATCACAATCCAATACACTTGGTCGTCAAATGGTTATGGAGCTAGGTGGTCTCAAATGCTTTCCACTCGAGCTCAATCCCGTACCAAAAAAATCTATCGTTTCTAGTCGCTCTTTTGGTGAGGCGATTACAACTCTGGAAGAATTATCACAAGCTGTGGCAACTCACGCCAGTAAACTTGGTGAAAAGTTACGAAAACAAGAAGGATTGACCCAGAATATTTCAGTATTTATCATGAACAATAGATTTGAAAAAAACTCGTATTACTTTGGTATCAAAAACACTTCCCTACACAAACCCACTAATTACACCCCAGATTTAATCAAAGTCAGTCTTGAGATCCTAAGTAAAATCTACAAACCAGGACTTAAGTACAAAAAGTGTGGAGTCATGGCAACGACAATTCTGACAACTGACCAAGACCAAAGCGAAATGGATTTGTTCTCGGGGTTGGACGGTTTGTTACCTGAGTTAAATACATTAAATTCTAAAAGTAAGTCTTCTAAAAGTAAATTGGTTGAAACCAAAACAAAAGATAGAGTCAATTTTAAAACTCTCAAAACCTTTACCAAGACCAAAGCCCAAAAAGCCGAATTGATGAAATCTTTTGACAAGCTCAACTCCCGTTATGGTCAAGGAACTATCCGCCTTGCAGTGTTAGGTATCAACAACAAATGGCAGATGAAAGCTACCCACCGATCTAATCGATATACTACCCTTTGGAGTGAGTTGTTACGGGTTGGGTAAAATGAGTCGGGATAATCTTGGTTTAGTTTGAAAATACTTTCTAAATACCCTTCAAAGAATGTTAAATAGACCAACAAAGAATTTGACAACAGTATCAAACGTAAACATAATATAAATTTATAGCTAAATAATATTATTATGATTACAGAATTATACAACAGAACTATAACTAACCATATCAAAAACTGGTTTTTTAAGAACAAAATTCTAATTATCTATGGAGCAAGACAAGTTGGCAAAACTACTTTGGTTGAGTCTTTGATTCAGGAATTCCAAGGAGATAAGAAGTGTCTGTATGTGGATTGTGATTTGATCTCCAACCGTTTGATCTTAGAATCTCAGAGTAAAGAAGAACTGACCAAAAACTTTGGAGGATATGATATCGTTGTAATTGACGAAGCCCAGCGAGTACTCAACATTGGAATCAATCTCAAAATCATGCACAAGTATCTCAAAGACACCCAAATCATTGCGACCGGTAGTTCTAGTTTTGATTTGGCCAACAAAGTCAACGAGCCTTTGACAGGACGCAACTTGGAATTCTCACTTTACCCACTATCAATCTCAGAGCTAATTAGTACCAAAGGTAAATTGGAGGTCAAAAATGATCTCACTAATATTCTTCGATTTGGTCTGTACCCAGATATTTACAACCAAAATGAAGCTGATGCCATCAAGTTTCTAAACAAAATCTCCAACGATTACTTGTACAGAGATTTGTTAGAGTTTTCTGATATTCGCCGTAGTGACGTAATGTACAAACTTTTGCAAATCTTAGCCACCTCTATTGGGAGAGAATGTACCTATACCGAACTTGGTGTTAAAGTCGGACTTAACCGAATCACCACCGAAAAGTATTTGGATCTACTCGAAAAGTGTTTTGTTATCAAGACTCTTAGACCATACAAGAACAACTTAGAAAAAGAAATCTCCAAGCCCTTCAAAATTTACTTCTGGGATATTGGAATTCGTAACAGTATCATCAATAATTATTCAATTGATCAGCTGAATTCTGACATAGGATTCCTTTGGGAAAACTTTTGTGTTGTTGAGCGTATTAAGAGGAATAAAAACACTGGCAAAGAATGCAAATATTATTTTTGGCGAACAACCGATCAGCAAGAAATTGATTTGATTGAAGATGATGGTAATCGTTTGGAATGTTTTGAATTTAAATGGAATCCGAACGTTCGAGCCAAAACTAAATTCCCAGAAATTTTTAATACCACCTACCCAAATTCCAGCTTTACCGTAATTGATAATAGTAACTGGATAGATTATTTGAGTTAAACTTGGATTGCACAAAAACTATGTCATTGAATTTCTAAATTCTACAGGTAAATCTATCACTTAAAAAGTTTCTTTAGACTATAAAACGCTATTAGATCAACTCAGAATTTCCAAAAACTTTGGATTATAAAACACATTCTCTTTTTTGTATTTTCTTTTTTGCACTATTCCAATTTTTACTAGGTTATTTAGATATTTGGAACAAGTGTTACGATGCTTGCCAGTATTTTTTTCCATATCAGTTATTGTGTACAACGGCTTAGTAAATAGATAATCGAGAATTTCAAACGAATTTGAATCAATTTTTTGTGCTTGAAGTTCAGCTTTTACATAATTGTAATGTCCCCATATCTGATCAACTATTTTTTTGCTTTCTAATGATTGAATGATAATACAATCCAAAAAATACATCACTAACTGTGTATAGTCTCCACTCTCGGTTGTTTGGTTTAGAATTTTGTAGTACTCAGATTTGTTCTCGAGAATATAGCCACTCAAAAACAGAACAGGATATTTTATACAACCACTAAGTACCAAAAATAGAATCATTAGAAGTCTACCCACTCTTCCATTGCCGTCATAAAAAGGATGAATAGACTCAAACTGATGGTGTAAAATACCAAATTGTACAAGTGGATCTACTTCTTGCCAATTATTATCATTGATCTGTAAATTAAATGACTTTTCAAAGTTACTTAGCAAATCCATAATCACTTGATATCCCTCTGGCGGAGTGTATAGTGTTTCTACTTTGCCCAATTTTACAGCTCCAATAACAGTTCCAGGTATTTTACGAATTCCAGTTTTATTAGGCTCTAATATGGATTGTATGTGGATAATATCATTGATACTTAGACCACCATTATTAATTATACGTTGATAAGCTTCTAGCAGTGCATCTTTGTAGTGCAAAGCTTCTTTTTGAGCAGGGGTCTGATCTTCAGGAAAAAGACTACTTTCAAAGACCTCACTTACGGTGGTAAAAATATTTTCAATTTCACTACTTTTGACAGCTTCTCTTACTGTGAGAGGTGTAACTAACAACATGGGGTTGACCAGTGCCGCCAAACTATAATCAAAACTCGCTACAGCTTTATTGGCTTGGTTAAGTTTTTTGAGTATTACAATAGTATCAAAATCAAACTTTGGAGGTAATTTTGGTAATGAATTATATGGGATATCTTTGTTATACATGCACAATTATTATTTATTTTTTGTGTATGTTTGTCAAATATGCACTTTAGTTGTGCATCAAGCTAATCGTGTATCAAGTTAATCTCTTATTGAGTGATATTAATCAAATGGATTAAACCCTAGAACCAATCTTTGACACCTCGATACAATTCGTTCAGAATTTCCTTAGCATAACTAAGGCGACATACCAGGTAAAATAAAATTGTATTATCAAACAAATTTTCACTCCCTTCCAGCTTTCAACAACCATTCTAGTTCCTAAAATATTCCACTCCATGCTTCGTATTTCTACTCTAAAATCGGCTTCGGATTACTACACCAAATCTTTAACCAAGGGTGATTACTATTCTGAACAATCTGAAATCACTGGACAATGGTTAGGACTTGGTGCTTCTCGTCTAGGTCTGTTTGGAGAAATACGCCACTTACTGGTGACAAGCTTAGTTCACGTATCGTCAGTGATCGGCGAGAAGCTTATGACTTTACTTTTTCGGTTCCCAAATCAGTTAGTATTTTGTCAGCTGTCGGTAGTTCAGAAGTTGGGTCTTTGATTAAGGAGCAGGTTACTGAGTCGGTAAAATTTACTATGAGTGAAATAGAGAAAAATATTCAAACTCGTATCCGTGAAGCTGGTAAAAATGATAATCGAGTAACTGGTAATATTGTTTATGGATATTTTTTACATAAGAATTCTAGGCCTATTGATGGCTATTCCGATCCCCAGCTGCATGTCCACGCTGTAGTTATGAATTTAACTTTTGATAGTCTAGATAAGAAGTGGAAAGCTATCCAGATGAGGGATAAACTTGAGAATCGGGAATATTATAATTCCATCTTTAATTCCACTTTGGCTAATCGGCTTCAAAACCTTGGACTTGAAATTCGCAAAACTCCAGGTGATTTTGACCTTGCTAAAATCACTAACCAAACTATTAAGACTTTCTCAAGACGAACTGATGAAATCGATAAAGAAGCAATACGATTGAAGATTAACAATGACAAACAAAAAGACTCACTCGGAGCTAGAACCCGTCAATCCAAATCAGACAAACATTCTCAAAGTCAGTTACAACAGATTTACAACAGATTACTAGTGCCAGATCAAAAACTTGTTCTTGAGAGTTTGAATGATCAACTGCAAAACAAGATTGATAATAACCTGATTGATTACAAGTTATTGAATCAAAACTCGCTGCCGCAAAACTCAATAGGTCAAAACACCACTCAAGATCAAACCCAAAAATGGCTAGACTACACCCTAGAACATCACTTTGAAAGACACTCTACAACTAGCCAGCAGCGATTAATTGGTGAAGTGCTTAAAAACGGAATTGGTCAAACCAACTTGGAATCAGTTACAAAAACTTTGGAGCTATACAAAAAAGATGGAGTTTTGATTGATGAGCTATCAAATAGCCAAGTAGATCTCGAAAGCATCAAAGCACGTAACAACTTATCCCCAAGTATAACCACTCAAGTCGCTCTTGCTGAAGAACAAAGTATTATCCAACTAATCAATTCACGAGTTAACACCTACAATCCAGCCAATCTCCAATACTCCCAAACTATTCTCAAAGATACTTTTTTAAACTCTAACCAAAAAAAAGTAGTTAGCGAGATTATGCTATCGCTAGATGGGGTTGATTTGTTGGAAGGAAAAGCTGGAACAGGTAAAACTACCACCCTCAAAGCTATCGAAACAGGACTTAACCAAGCTGGATACTGCGTAACAGTTCTGGCTCCAACTACCAAAGCTGTGGAGGTGTTACAATCTGAAGGCTTTGTTGATTCTATGACGGTGAGTAAATATTTGCTTAGTGATAAAAATAGTAGACTCAGAACCAAAAATAAAAACTATTTGATTGTTGATGAAGCCTCACTTGTCTCCGTTCGCCAAATGAACAAACTATTAACTATTGCCAGTGATTCCAAATATCGTGTGATCCTTGTAGGTGATACCAAGCAACATAAAAGCGTAGAACGGGGTAATACTCTCAAAACTATTCAAGAACATTCCAAAATCGAAACCTACTCACTTAACCAGATTCAAAGACAAACTCAAAATGAAGCCAAATTAGCTGTGGAAGATTTATCTAAGGGTAAAATACTGGAGGGAATTGTAAAGTTTGAAAAACTGGGCTTTGTGAAAGAAATAGCAAGTGATCAAACCCGTCTTGAAACCCTAGCAAATCTTTACCTCAAACATCTACCCCAAGTCTATACCTCTAAAATCCAAAAACAAGAAATCCAAGTTGAACTAAAAAACCAACCTAAGAAAAGTTTTTTTGACCGAATTAAGACCAATGACTTTTTTGGTACCCAGAAACAATATGAAACTCAAACTCAAATCACCTCTGACAAGATAGAGTACCAAAAACTAACACCTCAATCCCCTACACTAGTTATTACTCCAACTCACAAAGAAGGTGGTGAAATTCACAGTGCAATTCGATCCAAATTAAAGGAAAACAAACTAATTGATCAAAAAGATTACACTATGCCAATAATTAGGTCTTTGACATGGACTACAGCTCAAAAGTCTGAAATTTCTAACTACCAAGAGGGACAAATTCTACAATTCAATAACAACATTTTATCCTTCAAAAAAGCTGAAAAGTATAAGGTTGTAACTCCGGATAGAATAAAATCAGAACTTCAATTTAATCCAACTAATAATAGTCAATTACTTGAGTCTTCAAGTCCTTTAATTAAAAATATGCAAACTGGCGACCTCAAAGAAATTCCAACTCTTAAACCAAGTTTTTTTGAAGTATTTAGGCAAGATGAATTAGCCTTTTCTAAAGGTGATTTAATCCAATTACAACGCCAAACTTCGGTTATCGACACCAAAGGTAAAAACCACAAAACAACCAATGGAGCAATTTACCAAATCAAATCCATCTCTCCAAAGACAGGTGACCTCACACTTTCCAATGATTGGATTATCCCGAAAGACTTTGGCAACCTCAAATCAGCCTATTACTACACTTCCCAAGGCTCTCAAGGTCAAACACTCAATCTTCTACACATCTCAAGCCTCCCTACCCCTACTTAATCAAGAAATGGTATATGTAGCCAATTCAAGATTTAAACAATCCAATATGATTCTAACGCCAGATATAGTGGAATTCAAAACCCAAGCGATAAAAGGTGAAATGAGACTACCTGCTTTGAGTGTTGTGGAATTAAAAAGCGTACAATCAATGGAAGTTGCTAAATCAAAACCTGATATTGGTCTTGTAATCCAAAAACCAGAACTTGCTAAAGTAAAAGAATTACCCATTGAAACTCCAAAGAAAAAAATGAAAATGTAGAACCAACTTTCTCCTTTTCAGACTTCCTGACTTTCTACTTTTCTTGTTTTACAACTTGTAAACTTCCTGACCTTGACATTTTGTAGACTAATCCAATATAACTATTTTATTTATGAAAACAATAAGCATAATCAACAACAAAGGTGGAGTTGGTAAAACCACACTGGTACAAAATCTTAGTGTTGGGCTAGCTCGCAAAGGCTACACCGTCGGTCTAATAGACTTTGATCCACAAGCCAACCTATCAAGTGTCTTCGGACACGAACCAAAAGAAACTCTACGTGAGATCCTTTCGGAAGGTAAAAAAATTACCACTCAATCATTTTCTGCCACTTATCAAGAAAATTTGTATATCATTCCAAATCTCAAAGATATTTCAGTCAAAATGTTTGGCTTCCTAAATTTTCAAGATGAGAAAACTATTCTCAAGGATAAACTTGGCAAAATTGACTTTGACTTTTTATTTATCGACACCCCTCCCAATCTGGAACTACAAACTATTAACTCCATGATCGCCAGTGACTTTATCCTAATTCCAGTCAAATATGATATTTTTTCACTCCAAGGAATTGTAACAGTCAAAGAATATTTTGATAAAACAAAAGAAAAGATCAACAAAAAACTAGATATTTTGGGAATCGTGGCAACCAGTGTGGACGAGCGAGAATCAATCAACACCCCTCTTCGAGAAAAACTAGAAGCAATTTTTGGCGACAAAGTATTAAAATCCACCATCAAAGTCAATACCAAATTCAAACACGCCCAAATTCAACGTCAAGATGTGTACGCCATGGGTGACCTCAAAGCAATTGCCGATTTTGAAAACTTAATCGCTGAAATTTTACCAAAATTAACCAAATAAAATATATTATATATGTCTAAAAATAACGTAAAAGTAGCATTAGATGATTGGGGTTTTGATAGCCCAAAAACTAGTGTAAAAAAAGAAATTAAACCAGTTGATACACGAGTCGGAAAGTCGGAAAATGAGGAAGTTGGAAACTCACAAACCAAACAAACTGGAAAACAAGGAAGCAAGGAAATCAATCCTAAGCTAACCGTGACTAAAGTCGGAAAGTCAGCTCTTAAGGATTATGTTAAGCCAAATAATCAGTATTCTGTAAAATTGGAAAATAAGAATTTTGAAATGTCAGCTATTCAGGTTATTGGAAAATCGGAAAGTCAGAAAACTGATAAAACATCAAAGGAAAATAGCACTGAAAAATTGGTGGAGGCGGTTGACAAGACAATCCTGAAATCCAAAACCTTTGACCTTCCACCAAATCTAATTCGCCGAATCAAAATGGAAGCAGCTGCAAACGACAAAAAAGAATACCAAATCGCCCTTGAAGCTTTTGAGCAATATTTTCAAGAAAGTTTTAGAGGTAGCTAGAATTGTTCATTTTGCAAAACCAGAAATACAACCAATGCTTGAACTAGAAAAAAAGCATGATCGAAAACAAAAACAACCCTTAAATCCAAATTACCCCTTAATTTTAATTTTACAGGGCTTTTTTATTGTCCCAGTACACTTTATAAAATTATTATTAAAAACACTTTTTTGACACCTCAAAATGCATATGAAGGCTATTTCAAAGTTTATCTTCAGCTGTAATTGAGTTGACTTAGCAAAAAAAGTATGCTTAAGGAGATTTAATTTAAATATTTTTCCTTAATTTGCTTGAGTTTAAGCGGTTTTAGAGCGGTTTTGAATAAAAATTTAATATTTTTGGATGGATTTTAGAAATTTTAAAAAAAAATGAAAAGAAAAAACAACAACTGAGAGGGTTTGGGATACCTCCCAAAAAATAACTAAATTTTTTTAACACTTTTGTTGTTGTTTTTATTGGTACTATTGTACTAGTTATAGTGTATCCGCGATATGACACCATTTCATCCGCGATATGACACCATTATTTAATAATTTTGAAACTTTTTAATATTCATCCGCGATATGACACCATTTTTAGTAAACGATTAACTTAAAATAACTAATTAAATTACTTAAAAAACCCTTTGAACAAGACAAATTATACAATATTTATCCGCGATATGACACCATTGAATTAAAAATTTATTTTATCCGCGATATGACACTAAGTATATACCCAAAAAGTGGCTAAATCAACCTATAAAATATGTAAAAACATCGAATTTTCCTTGACAATTAGGGATTAAAAAATATATAATTTATTTATCCGCGATATGACACTAAATTAAATAAAATAAATTTGTAAAATCGTCTATTTTAAGGTAAAATAAAATAATCTTCATATTTTATCCGCGATATGACACCCTTTCATTCCTTAATTATCCGCGATATGACACCATTTTTTACTATATTTTTAACTTAAAACTACTAATTAAATTACTCAAAAAGCTTTTAAACAAGCCAAATTATACAAAATCTATCCGCGATAAACCCTTAAAAAATATTTTACTTGAATAAACCATTAAAAGACTAAAATATGATGAATTTCCTTCAATTTTACCTAAATGTGAATTATCGCGGATAAAATTACTTAAATTTATTAAAGATTAAAATACTCAATCAAATGGTCACAAAAATTTACAACAAACCATCAAAATCTAAAAAGAAAAACATTGTTATACCTGTTGAAAACATAGGTAAAATAGATATTAATATGCCTGATTTTTGTTTTGGAATTATTGGTAAAATGAAGGTTAAAGATCAACCTGATTCAATTGAGATTTGTGATGCGTTTGATCCAAATAAGAAAATAATTATAACAAGAGGAAGTTTTGGGTTTCCTAACCAGTCAACAAGAGACACATTAATGGTTTTAATGCGTTTGGCTTGGAAGAAAAAGAAGCTGGGGAGTAAAAGTACACCAATTACAGCGTATGAAATATTTAATGAATTAGGTTTCCAAAAAGGTGGGACAAATCTTATAAAGCTAAAAAATAATCTTGATATTTTGCAACAAACACAAATAAAACATATTAACTCCTTCTATAACAAAGAAACGGGAGAGAACAGCCAAGGTATTTTTGCGTTTAGTATTCTTGGTAGTTACTATATCAAAGAATTTGGAATAGATGCTCCAGAATTTGTAAAAACTGATGATAAAGAAATGTGGAATGGTCATGTTACCTGGGAAGAAAACTTTTTTAAAGGAATCATGCATAACGGTAAGAATTTGATTAGCATTGACCACGCTAAATACATGTCGCTTAGTAAAGATATTGCCAAGCAATTATTCCTATTTTTATCTAAACGATCGTATAATTCTAATTTTTTACAACTACCACTCAAAGAACTTGCAAGAAACAAACTCGGAATAAGCGAGAGCAGAAACTTATCCAAAATTAAATACGATCTCAAAGATGTTCACCTCAATTTAATAAAATTAAATATTTTGGCTGAAGAGCCTACTTATTTTGATAATGCTGGGAAAGAGTGGATAAAATATACATTTACAAATGCTAGCACTATACAATTACTTCAAAACCAAGAAGTTGACTTTTCGGAAATTCAGGAAGTCGGAAATATTATTGAATCGTTAAATGAAGAAACAAGGTTTGGAAGTTTGGAAAGAGGAAACTCGGAAAGTCAGGAAGTTGATTTGGGACTGCAAGAGACTAAAAAACGTTTTGTAGAATTAGGATTGACAGAGGCGAATTATGGTAAAATGATCAAAAAATACAGTTATCAAAAAATTCTCGATGGGCT
>JAYUKQ010000035.1:0-4971 GCA_043764315.1 bacterium
TCTGCGGATGTTGGAACAGTATCAGCTTTTGCCATGCTATTAAAACTCATAGCTAATGCACCTCCAGCTAAAATAATTCCTACACCTTTAAGTGCACCTCTTGCTTTTGACTTCAAACTTGAAAGGCTTTTTTGTACTGTTTCTGAAGCAGATTGTCTCATTGATGCTTCAGTCGATCTCATATTTTCTGGTGTGATGTTGGTGTTTAACGCATCCCACGTTTTTTTTAATAAATTCATAATTAATTTTTTTTTAAAATTTGAAATTAATAATTGTAATTTCGTTTATTATTGTATCATTTTTTTGACTTAAAGTCAATGTATTTTTTTGATTGGTATTAAGGTGTATTTTAACTTAACAGACTTTTAAATATTTGTATTTTGTCATATTGGAGTTAATTGTTTGACAATTGGTGGTAAGCGGTGGAAACTTGGGTGTAATAATTATTTTTACTGATTAGATTGAGGGGATCTTTTGCTTTGCTCAAGGTGACAGTGTAGGGTTGAGGATGACAGGTTGGACAATTTTATGACTACAATTTATTTTTTTAACTATGAATGAATACGAAATTAATACTTCACAAACACAACTACAAGCCAAAAAACATTTTTCTCAAAACTTCTTAGTCGACGCTAATATGCGAAATCGAGTTGTGACTGGAATGAAACAAATTGCTGATAGTCGAGATGTTACACTGATTGAAATTGGTCCAGGGCAGGGCGATGTAACAAGTGAAGTGTTAACTTGGCAAAAGGATTTCACGGCAATAGAGATTGATCCTGACGCTGTAGAATTTCTTCAAGCTAATTTGGATACTAATCAGTTTGAGTTGATTCACTGTGACGTAATGGATTTGATTAATTCACAGCTGCCTAACTCTAAACCTAAAACCAAACACCAAAATGATGCGGATTTTGTTTTACCTGAAGATTTTAATTTGATTTCGTCGTTACCTTATCATATTGGTTCGAGGCTTCTGGTAGACTTGGCGGTGATTCGTCCACAGACTAATTTTGGAGTTATTCATCAGAAAGAAGTTATTCTCAAAACTCAATCCAGAAGTAATTTTACTTTTTTTGGTGCTTGGCTCAATTTGTTTTGGCGATGTGATTATCTGTTTGATTTGCCAAAGCATTGTTTTCGTCCACAACCTAACGTAGTATCGGCTTTTTTGCAAGGTTATAGTCATAATAGTCAATTAGAAAACTGGCTTAATACTGTGAACAAACGTGAATTTGCCAAGCAAATCCTAAAAAAATTATTCTCTTTTCCGTCCAAAACTTTGGTTAATAATCTCAAAGCACTTGACTGGAATACTGAATCTAGCCTAGATTTTGTAGATAAACTTAACCTCGATTCAAAAACAAGATTAACTTGGGATAATTATCAATTAATTCTAAAAGAGGTTGTTAATGAACAATATGCTCAACAAAAGTTATCTACTAAAACCTAAAGAATTCTGGAAATATGATTGGCAGCTCGTGGTGGCTGTCTTTTTGTTGTGTGTTGGAGGGTTGGCTTTTTTGGCTAGTAGCTTGAATATTCAACCTGATAATTACTGGCAAGAATTAGCTAAACAATTAGTAATTGGTCTTGGTCTTGGAGGTGTTATAACTTTGGTTCTGGCAAGAACTGACTATCATTATATAATACAAAATCGCAAACAAATAGCAATATTAACACTTTTTTTATTAGGTTTTGTGGCCTTATTTGCTGCTATGGTTTGGTTTGTCAAAGGTCCTATAGACAAAATTAACTTTATTCGTAGATTCAACTGGTTACCAATTAAACCACATATTGCTAATGGTGCTGTACGGTGGATTGATTTGCCTTTTGGGTTACCGAATATTCAACCGAGTGAAATTGCCAAGATTGCCACTTTAATTGTTTTTGCTGGAAGCCTTGCCAAAAAAAATATGGTTTATTCTTGGTTAGCTCTCAAGCAACCACTTTGGTTTTTGGCTATTGTTTCGGGCTTGATTCTGATTCAGCCAGATCTTGGAACAACTTTGATGATTTTTATGATTGTCATGTCAGCGATGTGGGTTGCTCGTGTACCGTGGTATATTTTGTCCAAAATATTTATTTTTTGTATTGTAACTTCAGCCCTACTAGTCTTTTCTACACCTTACAGGTTGCAGCGTTTTACTAGTATTTATGCAGGTTTGTTCAATAATAATAGTCAGCCAATTAATAATGAAGAGGATCGTCAACAGGTGGCTAATATTCAATACGCCATGCAAAACGGTGGTCTAGTTGGCAAAGGTTATGGCAACAGTGAGTGGAAACAAGCTGGTAAAATCTACGAAGCTAGTACTGACTCTATCATTGCGGTAATTGGTGAAGAGGTTGGTTTTGTTGGTACTTTGGCTTTTTTGAGTTTGTATGTATGGGTTTTTGCAAGAGCGATGATAATTGCTAACAATTCACCAGATTTAGAGGGCAAAATGCTAGCAACCGGAATTGGAGTTTGGATTTTTGCACAGGTTTTTTTGAATACTAGTGGTATGACTGGGTTAATTCCAATGAAAGGGTTGCCTTTACCATTCGTCTCACAAGGGGGAACGGCACTAGTTATGAATTTGATTGGTGTTGGGATTTTGCTTAATATTTCGAGTCAATCTAATCTTAGGAAAAAAAATAACTAACCAAATTATCTTTAACTTCAAATATTTGCTATATGTTTGCCAAATTATTCAAATTTGTATAATATATATGTATTAGTTTGTTCAAAGTGATTTTTCAGAATTATGAATTTGCTATATTATTGCAAATAGTATTATTTTCTAGTTTTAAGTGGGTCATAATTGTGTTCAAAATAAAAATATGTTAAAAATTCTCATATTATGTTCTCTCGACATTACCAAACAGCTATTCTAACTGCAAAATTATTGGATATTGATGTGCTTGATGTAGTTCTTGATAATTACTCAATTCCTGCAGAGAAAAAAGATTTTTTGAAACTAAAAGTTTCTCAATTGGAGCAGGGTATACCATTAGATTATTTGCTCGAAGAGGTTGATTTTTTGGATTTAAAATTAAAAGTCACATTAGATACTCTTATTCCCAGAGAAGAAACAGAATATTGGGTAGATAAATTTAAGTCTTTAATATCAAATGAAAAAGATTTGGATTTGGCTATAGATCTAGGAACTGGAAGTGGTATGATTGGTCTTAGTTTGGCTGAAATATATGATCAAGTTTGGCTTTTGGATATTTCTCATAGAGCCTTGGATGTTGCTAGTGAGAACGCAAAACAAAACAAAATCGGTAATGTTCAATTATTACAGACCGATGGATTAGACGACAAATTTATTCAAAGATTATCTAAGTACAATCCCAAGCAGTGGCACTTGATAGCTAATTTGCCTTATTTACCTGAATCTGACAAAGTTTTTGCTGAAGAGTACAGGGTCTTGTATGAACCAGACTTGGCATTATATTCTGGAGATGATGGTCTAAAGTTATACCGTCAAGTAATTGCTCAAATTCAGTCTATCGCTAACAAACCAACTATTACAGTATGGGAATTAGATCCTAGAAATATTCATGATGCAGATATTTTGCTTAATAAAATGAATTATGAAACCACTATTTGGAAAGACAATAACGATGTGGATAGGGTATTAATCGGTTGTCTTGCCGAGAATTAGTTTGTAGGGTAAATTATATGTATATATGTCAAAATCAGTATTTTCTTCAGTTGTCCCATTTTGGTTAATCCAAAAAATTGCTCTACTTAGTTTGATTTCCGTTGTTGTGTTGTTTACAGCGGCTTCATGTAGTTGGAATCCATTTTCTAAAGGCGATTCGTCGGCTAGTGTTTTGGGTATTATCAAACAGGATCCAAACATCAAAGCTAATACCTTTGGTAAGATCAACGCCGTCAAAGCTATAAACGGAAAAACTGATCCTGATGGTTTGACCAATCTATCTGTTGTCAAAATCAGCCAAGTTGACTCCAATACACTCTTTGCACTAACTCAAGAAAAAGGTGTTTTCAAGACTTCTGATGCTGGCAAATCTTGGCAAAGAATTTATGTTTTTCCTGTAACCTATACTGAAGACAAAGATAAAGTCAAAGAAATGGAAGCAGCCTTTAAGCGTAATGATGATATTCGGGTGACTAATTTTTGGGTTCAATTCGACAAGCCAAATACAATTTATATTTCTGCCAAACATGGAGATTCAGGTAAGATATTCAAAACTACAGATGGTGGTAAAACGGTAAAAGAAGTGTATGTCTCAACTGGTGTTGAAAGTTCGTCTGTAGATTTTGTGGTTATTGATCCTAACACCGAGACTACTGTCTATGGTTTAACTTCCAAGAATACTCTTTTACAAAGTCTTGATGGGGGTGAAACTTGGAAAAAAATTAATGATTATATCAAAGATAAAGATCGAATTATTCAAATTGGAATATTACCTTTGTCCAAAGATTTTTTCACTCTTTCAGAAAAAAATGGTCTGTCCACTTCAACTGATGGTACAACTTGGGAAAAAAAAGTTCTTACTAAGAAAAAAGAAGATGCAACCCAACCAGTTTCAGCTGATACAAAAGTTCAACAAATACAGCGTAAAATTTTACCTCAAACTCTAGCACCATTCAAACAATATCAAAAAATTATTCCAATTACTAATGACTCAACTGAAGCTGACGAACCTGCAATTATACTTGCTGACAAAGAAATTTGGTTTACGAGTAATCTAGTAGGTGGAACACTTACACAAATTAAGAATCTACCAATAGAAGGTGATAAAGTCCAAATTCAAGATATTGCAGTTGATCCAGTTCTTGGAATCCAAAAATTATATGTTGCATCTGGTAATAGATTGCTTGTAAGTGATAACGGTGGTGAGACTTGGGCAAACAAAAAATTGACAGTAGAAGGAATAGGTAATATTTCTAGGATTGTTATTGATAAAACTAATCCAGAAGTGATTTATTTGGCTCTGCGAAAGTAGTTTTTT
>JAYUKQ010000036.1:0-1433 GCA_043764315.1 bacterium
ACTTGACTGTTGCAACTTCCATGCATGTGTGTAGTTTCCATCGAAAATATAATTATTAAATACACAGACACAATGATTTTCCGACCCATCGGATCCCACTAGTACCACATGATACAAAATGTTGGGATTTTTTGTTGCAGTTTCTATTAAATCGAATTCGTCATGATTTCGAATTCGACTTAATTGATACTTTTGATTAAATTCCTTTTGTCTAAAAGATCCAATCTTATGATTCGCACGTCCCATTACCGAGCTGTAGGTATCGTTTGTGTATTGTGTTTGAACGAATTGTTTTTCAAACTTCATAACTAGCTCAGCAAGTAGTGAGAACCCCATGTACGATAATGCGCTTGCTATTGATGCAAATACACAATTATCTTTACCATTTTGCATAAATTTAATAATTGGATTACTTAAATTGCATGCTGGTGAGGATATGGGCTTTGCTTTTCCAATCGGTAATTTGATAAATTTGCGTTGGTCTTTTTTGGATTTTGTCTTGACAAGTTGTAGAAATTCTTCATGAAAATTTTCTTCAACCCAATCATCCTCCAATTCTATATGATGAACAAAAAATTCTTGTTTCGTACTCTCCTTTTTGCACAATCCAAAAAATTTATTTTTTCCTTCATCAAAATATATACCTGAAATTTGTGTTGATACACAATGAACGTAATATCGCTTTGTAAACTCTCGCATGTCGTAATAATAGAACTGAGGCTGAGAAAAATCACCGACAAATTGCAAAGGCATACAATGCCTTTGATTTTTGGGAAGCAAATCTTTTTCATCGTACATTCTCGTTTTGGTTGAGTCCAATGTAACTGATGATTTGCAATCTTTTACGTTACCACTTGATGCAACCAGCTTATTGGTTGATTCAAAATCGTCAGCAAAACTAAACTTGGGAGCATTGGACAATTGAAACGGTCTTTTTCGTTCCTTCTGACCGCACAGTACGCTTGCTGTCTCCAAAAGGAATACAAACTCACATCCAATGATACTGCATAACAAATCTTTTGAGATATTGCTGTATATACTGTTGTGAAGTCGATTCCCGTCCTTATCTATCTCTAGTGGATCGATTGGAAGATCTCTTACTTTTGTTGGTGTAAGAGAGAACGACTCCTTTAAAGTCAATACAGTCCAGCGCATTTTTTTGACTTTTGTAAAAATGTCATAGCGGTCATATATGACCTCACATCTGACAATCAAAAATTCGTCGTCTTCTCTTAATGGTTTGTAATCATATATTGGTCTTATATTGTATTGACGTAGAGCTTCCTTAAAATTGGCATGTTCTGAAATCACTTTGTACTCATTCAATAAAGGGCTAAATGTGATCCAACCATTGTTGCCTTTCCAATCATCCACTTTCGACATAAATTCTGCATCAATATGTTCATCTAACCATACTTTACTAACCATTTTTT